>JAAUPU010000428.1 GCA_012032975.1 Caldilineaceae bacterium
GCATCAGCACGGCAACCAGTCCGACCAGCGTGAGCAGCAATGCTGGCCAGAGCAGCCACGCACCCGGTGCATAGCGGATGGTCAGCGCCAGCGCGGGCAGCGGCACGAAGCGCAACGTGAGCAGCTCATCCGGGTCAGCGCCGATCGTTGCCTCCATCGCGTCGACGACGGTGAAGCGCTGAATCGGCAGAATTTCATCGCTGGCAAAGAGCTCCACCGCGAATTCTGTGGCGGGTTTCGACGCACGCACGATGCGCAGTCCGAGACCGGCGTCCGGCAGCAAGAACGACTGCTCACTGCCGGGCGTCGGGAAAAGCAAGCCCAGACTGGCTTCGGCCACATCCGAACCGGGGCGAGTCAACCGTGCTGTATTGTCGGTACTGCTGACCAGCAGACTGGGTGGACCCAGCGTGGCCATTACGTCGTGGGCGCCCACCTGCCAGGTGGCATCGCCCTCCACCGCGCGCAGCTCGATCTGGCTGCCGATCTGGGTTCGGATGACTGCTTCCACTCCTTCGCCCTGGGTCTGAGTTTCATATGTGACATCGATATCCTGGCCCGCATAGCGGAAATGCTCGGCCGGCGCCAGCAGCGGTGTGTCGATCTGCCAGCCGAACAACGCCGCGATCCAGACGCTGAGCAGGGCCAGCAGCAGACCCACGATGTGAACGGGGCGCAGATAGGCCGCCCACCGATGGCGAGTGGCCAAAATGCGCGTCTCATCACCATCATCTTCCATCTGCCCGAACGGCGCGTCAACGTCCCACCGATGGTCGAAGCGAGGCTCCAGCGTCTGTTGCCAGTCGGCGATGTCGCCATCCAGTGGCGTGAAGCAACGCAGACGGTAGATACGTTGGGATGACGGAAGCGCAAGCGGCTCGCCCGCAGCGCCTGAAGGCGTCTTCAATCGATCTGGCAGCCTCCAATAGGCAAGGGCGACGTTTACCCAATTGGCGAGATGCACCAGCAACAACAGAGCGGTGACGGCAAGCAGAATGCCAAGCAACGGGCTGTGCAAGAGGTCATAGAGACCGAGCGTGGAGAAGAGGTCACCCAAGCCGCCCATGCTGGCGCGCTGACCTGCCAACCAACGCGCCGCGGCCGCGGGGTCGTCGGCAAGGTGACCCGGCAACTGGGGCAGCGCCATGGCGGCCAGGAGCAGGACCAGCGTGAGCAGTCCGCAGATCTGCACAAGCAGCGGTTGACTGAGGCCACGCCAGACCGCGGCCCACGGGTCGGTTGAAGGAGTGGCCTGCATCGCACCCACGGCCTGGTTGGGGAGGGTGGACGGCGTGGTCGAATCAGCCATGGGCGTCACCGCGCTTTCGACAGCGCCTGGCGTGGCGAGGTTGAGCCGGTCGTCTCATTTGGCATCTGCCTGGACGCGGGGGAGCCAGCGGCGAATTTCTTCGCCCAGGTTGGCCAGGGGCGCATGACGGCGTGTGCAACTGGGCAGCGCTTCCAGAAAGGCCTCGCCATACTGTTTGCGCCACGTGCGACTGTCCAGCACCACCACGACCCCGCGGTCGGTCGCTCGGCGGATCAGGCGGCCAAAGCCCTGGCGAAAACGCAGGATGGCGTCCGGCAAGGTGTAGTCGCGAAACGCGTTCTCGAACTCTGCGCACCGTGCGGCGACCAGCGGGTCGCTGGGCACGGCGAAGGGCAAGCGCACGATCAGCAGACAGC
The DNA here is from genome assembly GCA_012032975.1 of Caldilineaceae bacterium. Next base: position 1,687 of record JAAUPU010000428.1, read on the forward strand.
GCAATTCGTCGCCGGGTAGGTCTACACCTTCCCAAAAGCTGCGCGTGCCGAGCAAGACCGCGCGTTCGGTCTGGCGATATTCGCGCAGCAATCGGTGGCGGCTGCTGGTCCCATGTTGCAGAACCGTGATGCCCAGCCGGTCCAGCGGCGCGCGGATGGCGTCCGCCGTGGTGCGCAGATGGGCGTAGCTGGTAAAGAGGGCGAGCGTGGCGCCGCCCGTAGCCTCGGCTGCGTCGATGATCGCCTGCTCGACCGCGGTCTGGTAGTAGGGGTGGTTGGGTTCGAGGATGTCGCTGGGCAGATAGAGCAGCGTGCTGGCCTTGAAATCGAAGGGGCTATCCACGCTGGCCGCGTTCGCATCCCAAAGACCGAGCCGATGGCGGATGAACTCGAAGCCCGAGCCTGTGCGCAGGGTCGCGCCGGTGAAGATCGCGCTCCGACAGGATTGCAACAGCTCCTTTTCCAGAATTTCGTTGACATAAAGCGGGGCCGCCAGCAGGCTGGCATCGCTGACGTTGTCGTTGATTTCGAGCCAGGTGACGATGTCACGGCTGACGCCCTCGGGTTGGAAGATGATCTCGTCCAGCCAGTGGGCCATCTCCTGCAACTGCTCGACCCGGTCGCGAAGCTCGTTGAAGAGCGCGGCGTTTGGTTCGGTCTGCCACCATTGGGTGCGGTCCAAATGGGTGACAAGATCGGCGCCCATCTCGTTGAGCGGGCGCCAGACCGTGGCTGGTCTCGTCCCATTGCACCTCCAGGTCGCTCCAGGCCGGCTGAACTCGCACCGTCGGGTTCAGCGGCAGCTTTTGCGCATAGCCAATGCCCTTGCGAATCTCCTTCTGGCCGAGAGCGAAGGAGAGCAGCGCCTCTGAAAATGCGCGCAGATCGCCGCGCGTCCGAATCGCCAGCAAAGACAGTTCGACCCAGCGGGCGTGCAGGCTCTGGTCAGCACGGATCATGCGCTGGGCCAGCTCTCCCTCCATGCTCAAGGAGGTGAGCAGTTTTCCACCTCTTCCCACGCGACGCGAAAGGTCAGTTGGTCGGTGGCCGCTTCTTCCAGATGGTGGGCTTCGTCCACCACCAGATGTGTGAACGGGGGCAGCACCTTGCCGCCAGCCGCGACATCCGCCATGAGCAGCGCGTGGTTGATCACCAAGATGTGTGCGGCTTCGGCGTGGCGCCGGGCGTGCAAAAGTAGTCGACGGCGGGCAGCGCCGAATGCCGAAACGCGCCGCTGGATGGATGGCATCGTTCGGGCGAACAACTGGCCGAATCCGAGCAAAGGCTCTGCCAGATGGACCGCTCTGCCGGGGTGTGCAGGAAGAGTTCATTGACATCGCCATCGCGCGTGGTTGGCAACCAGACCAGGATCTTGGCCAGCACCCGCACCTCGTCGATGTTCAAGCGCCGGTTGCCCCGCCAGAGGTCGAGACGCCGGGTGCAGAGATAGTTGCTGCGCCCCTTGAGCAGGGCATAGCGCGCGGCGGGGTGACCCTGAGCTTTGGCCGTGGCGACAGCCTGGGGCAGATCCTTGTCGATGAGCTGATCCTGGAGTGCAATGGTATTGGTGGCAACCACCACGCGCCGCTGGTTCTGAGCGCTCCAGAGCAGGGAGGGCAGCAAATAGGCCAGGCTCTTGCCCGTGCCAGTCCCCGCCTCGATGAGCAGGTGATCGCCATCGTTGAGTGCATGGAGCACGCGGTGCGCCATCTCGACCTGACCCGTGCGGACCTCGTAGGCGTGGGCCATGGACCGGTCCAGCGCGCCATGGGGCGCAAAATCTCGTCGATTTGGCCTGGGTCGACGGGCAACGGCGGCGCTCCATCATTTTTGACAAGCGCTGTCGGTGCGTCGCGCCAGGGCTGGCCATCGTCCAGAACGGGAAGCGATGGGCGATACGCTCGGCTCGCATCGCCCGCGTGGGCAAGCGAATCGGCCAGGAAGTCCACGGCCGGCCAGCCGCTTTGTCCGCCGCACTCCAGGATCAGTTCCAAGGTGGACGGCGGTATCTGGCGTGCGGCGAGCGCCACATGCCAAAAGAGCTGCGCAGTCGCCTCGGCGTCGTCCAGGGCGCGGTGTGCATCGGTCAGCGTGATGCCAAAGGCGCGGCAAAGCTCGCCCAGGCTGTAGCTGGGCTGGCCGGGCAGCAGGATCGTGGCCAGCTCGAAGGTGTCGAGAGCGGGGCGGTGGAAGTCGATGCCGGCGGCTTTTAGAAAGCCGAGGTCGAAGCTGGCATTGTGCGCGACCAGCGCGGTCACATCCGCGGCGACAAACGCGAGCAACTCGGGCAGCACCTGCTCCAGCCGGGGCGCGGTCGCAGGCAGGGCGTTCGTGCGATTCGGGCGATTCCGCTTGCGGCGAGAAAACAGCATGATCTCAGTCCCGTGAAAACTCAGTGACAACTCAAGTCCGTGTGTCTGGTGATCGACCGACGCACGCACCGTCGACAGACCGCCTGATTCAGCAATCCAGACGCCTGACGTCCGCTGATCCCACACCCACATCATTCTGCGGATCGCGGAGCGACAGCCGTGACCGTGGTCCGGCACAACCGGTACGGTCAGCCCGAGGGCTGTCGGAAAGATCGGCATAACCGGCAGAGTCGATCCAGCTTAACATCAGGGGAAGTCGAAGCAGCGG
>JAAUPU010000429.1 GCA_012032975.1 Caldilineaceae bacterium
CCTCGATGTGGCCCGGCGCGAGCAGACGCTCTTCGAGCTCGAGGTCCTCCTGAAGGGGCTCGCTTGCTTCGCAAATCCGCGAAACCAACGCCGGCCCGCGGCGCAAGATCACCATGGGCGATCTGATCTATGTCGCCGATCAGGTGATCCGCAATGATGTAATAGTTATCAGCATGCAACACCACATCAATGGTTTCATCGATTTCCTTGTCGGTCAGCGGCAGGGTGTTGTCCCGCAGCCGTGACCACGGGTCTTGCGAGCCCACGGCTGAAACCAGCATTTGCCCAGATGTCGCCAGGCTGACCGCCTCCGCCCTCGTCCTGATGATGACGCTGCCCGGCCTGGCGCTGTCGCTACGGTCGATCATGTGATCATCCGGCACCCACACATCGGTGAAGCGAACATCATGGCTTCCGGTGGTGCGCATGCCCATCGCATCCCAGGTCTCGATGATCTCGACGCCATCTCCTACCGGGACGACAAAACGGGCCACCTCCTCGCTGCCGTCCTGCAAGGTTGCCGGGACGATCATATAGTCCAGTGTCGGGCTCATGCTGGCAAAACTCTTGAGGCCATCAATGGTCCAGCCCACCAACTCCGCGCTCTCATAAACAGGTGTCGCAGTGGTCTTGGGTTTGCCGCCGCGGCTTGGGCTGCCCAGTTCCGGCTCCGTCGCCACCGCGTTGATCAGTGCGCCCTTTTCGACCGCGTCCCGGCAGACTTGCTCGATCATCGTTTTTGGCCACGCGCGTTTCTCCACGACGCTGCCCAACGTCTGCATGTGCATACTGAGGTTGAGCGCAGTGCTGCCGTCGCCCATGGCCAAGGTTTCCAGCACCATTGCCGTCTCGTAGAGGTTGGCGCCCCAACCACCCAGTGCTTTGGGAACGACAAGGCCAGGCAGACCACTCTCCCGGGCGTCGGCGTAATTCTCGTGGGGAAACGCACCGGAGCGGTCATACTCGGCAGCGCGGCTCGCAAACTTCTCCGCCAATCCTTGGGCCGTTACCAGCAACTCTGCCTGTCGCTCATTCTGCGGATAAAACATTCTGATCTCCTCACCATCGCGTCATTTTGCGCCAACAAGATTGTAACATATCGGCCGGATAGACCCGCCCTTTCCTCAGTGGTAAACTGACTGGGTCTTCGACCGCTATCCATCACCTTCATCGTTCAGGATATTTCTATGACAGCCGCCATCCGTCCGCCCGTTGCGCTCGAATCTACGGTCATTTCCCACGGCTTGCCCTACCCGCAAAATATTGCCCTCGCCCATGAAATGGAAGAAATCGTTGCAGCCCACGGGGCGACGCCCAAGACCATCGGTATCATCAACGGCCAGATGATCGCTGGGCTTGCTGCCGCTCAGATAGAACAACTGGCAAGTGGCCGCCATGTGCGCAAAGTCAGCCGTCGAGATCTGCCCATTGTCGCCGCGCGGGGCTTGGATGGCGCAACCACCGTGGCCACAACTATGTGGATCGCGCACCGGGCAGGCATCCAGGTCTTTGCAACGGGCGGCATTGGCGGCGTGCATCGCGGGGGAACCCGCGACATCAGCGCCGACCTGCCAGAACTGGCGCAGACGCCGGTAATCGTCGTCTGCGCAGGGGCCAAGGCGATCCTGGATTTGGCTGCCACGTTGGAGTATTTGGAGACATACGGGGTAGCGGTGGTCGGCTTCGGTGTTGACGAATTTCCGGCCTTCTACAGCCGACGCAGTGGCCTGTCGGTCGATGCGCGCTGCGATACGCCGCAGGAGGTCGTTGCGATCTGGCGGGCCAAACAACGGCTTGGCCTGCCGGGCGGGTTGCTGGTCACGGCGCCCATTCCGATTGAAGCGGAGATTCCCGCGGACGAAATCGAGCCTGCCATCGAGCAGGCAGTAGACGAGGCAGCAAGATCGGGTCTGCGCTCGGCAGAGGTGACCCCGTTTCTGCTCGCGCGCATCGCCGAGTTGACTGGTGAACGCAGCCTGCGGGCGAATCTGGCCCTGCTAAAAACAACGCCAGAGTGGCAGCAGAAATCGCTGTCGCTCTGGCGTCGTAGCAGATCAGTTGTGATGGCCTAATAGGCTGGCGCCGGCGCGCCGGCATCCTCAAAGATACGCAAGAACTCTTTGCGATCAAGCACTTCCTTGTCGAGCAAAGTCTCTGCCAGCAGCGTAAGCTTGTCCTTGCGCGCCAGCAAGATCTCGTTCGCACGCCGATAGGCCGTCTCCACAATACGACGCACTTCCTGGTCGATGGTGCGTGCGACATCTTCGCTGTAGGTACGCTGTTCTCCAAAGTCCATCCCCATGAAGGGGTTGCTGTCGCCCTGCTGGAGCTGCAGCGGCCCAATCTTGTCGCTCATACCATAACGGGTGACCATGGCCTTGGCCAGCTTTGTAACCCGCTCCAGGTCATTGACTGCGCCTGTGGAAGGTTCGGAAAAGATAATCTCCTCCGCCACGCGCCCGGCCAACAGACCGGCCAACTCGTCCTCATATTCCAACCGGCTGTGGAGCGTCTTGTCCTCGTCTGGCAACGGCATCACATAGCCCAGCGCCTGCCCACGGCTGATGATAGTGATCTTGCCAACGGTTGCCGTGTGTTGCAGGCTCTCCATCACGATGGCATGGCCTGCTTCATGATAGGCGATCACCTGTCGGTCATTCTCGTTCAACACCCGGCTGCGACGGGCCGGGCCGGCCATCACCCGCTCAATCGACTCGACCAATTCATCCATGCTGATGGAGCGCTTATTGCGCCGCGCGGCCAGGATGGCAGACTCATTGATCAGATTTTCCAGATCCGCACCGACCATGCCCGGCGTTTGCGAGGAGATCACTGCCAGATCGACATCCGGGGCCATTGGCTTGCCACGCGCATGAACTTTGAGGATGGCCTCGCGCCCGCGACGGTCCGGCCGATCCACGATCACTTTGCGGTCAAAACGCCCTGGACGCAGCAAAGCCGGATCCAAAATATCGGGACGATTGGTGGCCGCAATGATCACGATGTTGGTTTCGCTGTCGAAGCCATCCATCTCGACGAGAATCTGGTTCAACGTCTGTTCGCGTTCGTCGTTGCCGCCACCCATGCCAGCGCCGCGGTGACGACCCACCGCGTCGATTTCGTCGATAAAGATGATGCACGGCGCGTTCTTCTTGGCCTGTTCGAACATATCGCGCACGCGGCTGGCGCCAACGCCCACGAACATTTCGACAAATTCGGAGCCAGAGCTGCTGAAGAAGGGCACACCTGCTTCGCCAGCGACGGCTTTGGCCAGCAATGTCTTTCCGGTGCCGGGGGAACCCACCATCAGCACACCTTTGGGGATACGCGCCCCCAAGGCGGCGAACTTCTCCGGTTCCTTGAGGAACTCGACCACCTCAGCCAGCTCTTGCTTAGCTTCGTCAGAGCCGGCCACGTCCTCGAATGTCACCGTGGGGCGGTCCGCGTTCTCGAGCTTGCGAGCGCGACTGCGGCCAAATTGCATGGCGCGGTTCTGACCACCACCGCCTGCCTGCCGCATGATGAAGAGAAAGAAGCCAAAGATCAGCACCATCGGCAACAACATGATCAGCCAGTTGAAAATGGCGCTGCTGTTGGGAGCGTTCTCGACCTCGATCGGCAACGATTCCAGTTGCTCTGCGCTGACGCCAAAAGCCTTGAGTGTGTCCAGCAGACTTTCCACGCCCTCTTTGCGGCTGCGCAGCTTCTCTTCCGTCTTCAGTTCAAGCGTGATCAGCTCGCCCTGGACGACGATCTGTTCTACTTCGCCTTTGCTGACATGTTGCGCAACTTCATTTAGACCGATCATGTTGGCCGTGTCCGAAGGGCGGCTGAAGAAGAAGCGCGAACCAAAAAGAATCAACACGGCCAGCAGCAGCCAAAACCAACTTCGGCTCAAGAAGTTGTTTCCTGGACCTTTGGGGTCTTTGTCACCGCCGCTGTTCTGGCTCCGACCATTCGGTTTCTGGTTGTTGGGGGGTGTCTGATTATCTTTCGTCATGGGTTGCTTTCAGCGAAACATAGGTGCATCATTCGGAAGGCAAATTCGGTTCGCACGCGATTGACACGGTACGCAACAGAATGCGCTTCGTCGAGAAGCGCATTCTCATCATACCGGAGGGGCACAAGAGGAATCAGTAAGCGTCGCTCAAAAGTCGGACGCTGACAGAGCCGGCTTTGGAGAGAGCGGAAAAGCGCGACGGAATCCTAACCAATCGCATCCAGTTCGGACTGGATGGTCATGCCAACGCGCCGGGTTTCGGTTCGATGCACCGGAAGTAGATTGGGCGATTCGTGGGGGTCCGGGCAAGAG
>JAAUPU010000430.1 GCA_012032975.1 Caldilineaceae bacterium
GCACATCCAACATCGATGCAGCCGTGCTGGATGCCGCGACGCGCCTGATCGAAGGCGGCGCGGTCTTGGCGCCCATTGTCGAACAGAGCCTGAATCGGCGCCCGTTCAGCCTGGTCAAACTGTGGGGACTGGTGCTACCGACCGTACGTCTGGAAGAGCGCGTCATCTGGGCAACGGTTAGCCGCCTGCAACTGGATGCGGCTGGCCACGCGGGCGTGGACGCCAAGTTGAGCAGCTTTCTGGTCACGGTGGACGAGGCCGATATGAGCGCTGTCTTCGCCGAGAAGATCGAAGACGGTCAAGCAGCGGTGGAGTGCAGTTTCCGGGCCAAACCCGGCTTCAATGTGAGCGACCTGGCATTTTCCTTTGGCGGCGGCGGGCACCCGCCAGCCAGCGGCTGTACGATCCTCGGAGAGCTGGAGCAGGTGGCCGCGCAGGTCGTGCCGGCCCTGCAACAGGCGCGTCGTCAACAGAACCTAGAAGCGGCGGATATGATTCGTGGACAATCAGCTTAACGGCTTACTCGTGGTCGACAAGCCGGGTCTCCCCGATCTCCCATCGGCTCTCCCGGTGATTGGCGAGGATGCAGACCCACACGCCGACCCTCGATTGCCCACGAGCCACGACATTGTCCAGATGGTGCGCCGATGGAGCGGACAGAAGCGAATCGGCCACACCGGCACATTGGACCCGATGGCAAGTGGCGTGTTGGTTCTTTGTCTCGGTCAAGCCACACGTCTTGTGGAATATTATCAAGGGCATGACAAACAATATCACGCGGCTATCGAGCTCGGCGCTGCCACAGATACCTACGACGCGATGGGCCAGGTCACCGAGGAATCGCCCGTGCCAGCGCTGTCGCCCGAGATGATTGAACGGGCATTGGATCGCTTCCGTGGTCCGATCATGCAGACGCCGCCTGTCTATTCTGCCCTGAAACAGGGCGGCGAGAGCCTGCATCGCAAGGCGCGGCGCGGCGAAGACGTCTCTGCAACCGCTCGACCGGTCACCATTCATCGCATCGACCTGCTCGATTTTCTCCCGCCCGCGCGCATTGTTCTGCGCGTCGTCAGTTCAGCCGGCGTCTACATCCGTTCGCTGGCCCACGACTTGGGCAACGCCCTGGGCACCCACGGCCATTTGGCCAAGTTGCGCCGCGAGGCCGCAGGTGCATTCACCCTGGCCGACGCGCACCCTCTGGCAGAGATTGAGCAGGCGGCGAGCAAGGGCGAGTTGGAGCAGCTGATGTGGCCACTGGCCCAACAACTCGATCTCCCGCGCCTTCAGCTTGACGAAGAAACCATCCGACGTCTGGGCTTTGGTCAACACGTGATGCTGATTCCCACCGGGACCGAGCGGGACGAGTGGCAGAACGGGATGCTGGCACGGCCGTGGGGATGGACGATCACTTTGTCGGCATCGCACGCTGCCTGGGCCTGGCCACCGAGCCGCCAGACGGCGCGGAACCCGGCTTGGTCTGGAAGGCCGAGAAATGGTTCGCCACCGCATGAATATCGCCACCATCGTGGTCGGCACGTGGCGGACATCATGCTCCTGATCGATGACCTGCACACGGTCCAGCTTGAAACCCCCACCGTCCTGACCATTGGCAACTTCGATGGCATCCATCGTGGTCACCAAGTGTTGATCCGCACGCTACTGCGCGTGGCGGAACGCCCGGATATCCAATGGAGCGGCGGCGTCAAACCCCGGAGCGCGTTGCTCACCTTTGACCCTCACCCAGTCGCCATTCTTCGGCCCGAAATCCCGCTCAGCCTGCTGACAACACCCGACGAACGGCTGCGACTTGCCGCTGGTCTTGGCGTCGAAATCGGCATTCGACAGCCCTTCACCCGTGAACTCGCCGCGCTCGACCCAGCGGAATTTATGGGGGTGATGACCCGACATCTCAATCTTGTGGCGCTCGTGGTTGGCCCCGACTTTGCGCTGGGCAAGAACCGTGCTGGCGATCTACCCATGTTGCGGTCGCTTGGGGTGCAGTTGGGTTACGATTTAATCGTGCAGGAACAGGTGCAGTGGCAAGGGCGTTCGGTCCACAGCAGCAACGTCCGTCACGCCCTTGCCAACGGCGACGTGGCCGAAGCCGCCGATCTGTTGGGGCGACCCTACCACGTCACAGGAACGGTGGTCGAAGGGGACAAGCGGGGCCGACAAATCGGAATACCGACCGCCAATCTCAACCCACCGAAGGAGAAGTTATTGCCCGCCAACGGCGTTTACATCACGCGCACCCATCTCCAATGGGGTGGCGATCTGCTCACTTTTCCAAGCGTCACCAACCTGGGCGTACGCCCGACCGTCGATGGCCTCAACCACCGAGTGGAGACCCACCTGCTCGACTTTTCGCCGCTCACGCTGCCTGTACTTCCGTCGCCGTTTGAGAAGGGCAGCGACCCCCTGGACCGTCTCTATGGCGTGACCCTGACCACCGATTTTCTGACACGCTTGCGCAACGAACAACGTTTCGCCAGCCTGGATGCCTTGATCGCACAGATCCGTCTCGACATCGAATCCGCAGAGCACTACTTTGACCAGCGGCGCGATGTTGCAACCTCATCGGTAGAATAGATGCCCGTTTTGCCAAAAGATCAATCCCTGGCCCCTTCGTCTCAACCCGCTGCGACCACCCCCCTTCCAACCAGACGTTCCCAGCCCGTTATCGTCGCTTTGCCGCTCTGTCTGACCAGCCTGTGGCTATTGCTGCTTTTGAGCGCTTGCGCACCCCTCGACACTGTGGACCGAGCAACCGTGGCAGATACCTACCCAATCGAACAGCGCGCCAGCCCGCCGCTGCCCTTCGCCGGCCCCAATATCCTGGGGCGCGGAGAGCGCAGCGTATCGCCAACTGCTGCCATCGACGCGCTGATGGCTTGCCTGGTCGAAGGCAAGATGGCATACGGTCTGGCATTGGAGAACAGCAATGCGCGGAATGCGGCTTCGGTGGATGGCTGTCGAATTGGGCGGGTGGAACGCGGCAGCTTGCTGCGCATCGAGGCTATTTTTGCAGCCAACGGAGAGCAGCCACTGACGAACCTTGAGGGCGTAGTCTTGCAGCCAGCCGAGGTTCGACGGCTTGGGTTCGTAGAAGATATCCAGCCGATCTTTGTCCGCCGTTGTTACGTCTGCCATAGCGGGGTGGCTGCCTCCGCCGGGCTTCAGATCATCGACTACGCCGCCTTGATGACTGGCAGCGTCAACGGGTCCGTGATCACGCCGGGTGATCCCGGCGAATCTGAGCTTTGGCGACAGGTCAGCCAGAGGCGCATGCCGATGGCGGGCGCCCTGCCAGACGACGAACGCGACCTCATTCGAGCCTGGATCGAGGCAGGGGCGCCAGAACAACGCCCCGTCGAAGCAGGTGGCCTTTGGCTTCAGGCGGTGATCGACGACCTAGAACTCGCCGACAATCCAGATTGCGCCGACGAACCGGCGCGCCAACACGCCTGGATCGCCAGCGAGCTGGTCTATCCGGCAGGCTGTGGGGTTACGCCCGACAGCCGGGCGGTCGCAGCGTTGCTCCAACGCTTTCCATCGGATGCGGAGCCGAAGCTGTCCGAGCCGTCCAGTCCGGCTCGCCCAGAAGCCATCGCGACGGCATCCGAAGCGGTTCCAGTCAGCCCCGTGGATGCCGCAACCGCCGGCGCTGCCAATCCAGCAGGGCCGCCAATTGAACCGGGCGCGACACCGATCCAGGTCGCCGCGCTGGGGATCGCGCCGCCCTCCCCCGGGGATGGTTGGGTTATGCCCGCCAGCGGATTCTGTATCGAGCAGCGATTGGCCGACAACGATCGCGGTATCAGCGCGCTCACGTTTGCTCCCGATGGACGACTATTTATGGCGCTGGATTCGCCGGTGGCCGGGGAAGATGTGGATCCGCTCATCCTCTACGACGCCTACCATCCAAGCCGGTCGATCTCCGTCTACGACACCGTGGCGGCCAATCGACCCGAAGAGATCCTGGCAGAATCGCCGCGTATCACCGGGCTGGATTATCATGGCGGCGCTGTCTACGTCAGCCGGGCCGGTGAGGTTGGGCGCATCGTGGATGGCGGCAGCTACGAAGCGCTGGCTGGCGGCTTTGCGGTCAACAGCCAACTCTTTCACGCCAACAACGGCATCGCTGTGGTCGATGGCTTCGCGGTGCATGCGCGGCGACCGAATTTTGATGAGGCCACGCGCTGGATCATGGCCGAAGACGCCGACCGGATGCGGCTGGTACTCGGCCTCGTGGAGGACTGGGAAGGCGTCGGGCGATGAATCCAATGAGCCGGTGCCGCTTTTCGGCAAGATG
>JAAUPU010000431.1 GCA_012032975.1 Caldilineaceae bacterium
TGTACTCCTCGAAATGGGCCAACATCTCCTCGTAGGTGCGCTCGCCGTGGCCAAGCTGAAAGCGCCCATCCACCTCGATGGGGTCGCCGGTCCAGTCGAGCGCGGTGGCCTTGCGCAACAGTGGACCACGGCTGCCGTTGAACATGCTGCGGATGATTCTGTGTTCCGGGTCGTAGTTGGGCGCCTGCGGGTCTTCATTCATGTAGAAGCCGGCAAAACGGCGCATGCGCTGGATCAGCTTGGTGTCGTACGGGTCGGAGAGACCCTGCAAGAAGAAGGCCGAGAAGCCTTCGCCGTTGTGAAACCAGTCGAACATGGTGGGGAATTCTTTGTAATACATGCCATCGCGGGCCAGCGGCGTCTCGACCGTCTTGGCCTCGGTGTACTGGCGCAGATGGCCTTCCCAGCCCCGTTTGTAGAGGTCGAGGACAAAGTCGGGCGCGCCCAGCGCGTGGAGCATGGTCCAGTTGAGCAGATTCTCGGCCGCGTCATCGGGGCCGTCGTCGCCGCCCCAGCGCGGCACGCAGAGCAGGTAGCCCCGTTCGTCGAAATATTTGGCATAGAATTCTCGGATCGCCTCGGCCTGTTGACGGATCAATTCTTGCTCCAACAGCGCCCACTGCGGTGGGGACATGGGCGTGGTCGCGTGGATGTCGGCTTTGGGTGTGATGGGTGGGTTCACGAAATGCACCTCTTTCTATGGGTTTGGTGGTCTACGTTGGATGCGCGCGCTATTCCTTGGGTCGTTCGAGCAGGACGGTGACGCCCATGTCGATGTACTTGTTGCGCAGGTCGGGTGTGAAATTGCGGTAGGCCAGCCGCACGCCCGTGCCCTCCAACTGCTGCAGTACGTGGCGCACGCACTCATCGTCGCTCTGCAGCGGATGATGGGCATGGGCCTCGATGTCAAACTGGAGATCGGCCGGCCCCCAAGAAAGACAATCGACGCCGGATCTGGCCAGCCTGGCCGCGTGGGTGACCGCGTGCAGCGACTCGATCTGCATCCAGAGTACGCCCGTGTTGTTCCACCACTCGGCATATTCGAGCCGATCCTGCCCGCTGAAGCCCCAGCGCGCCGCGCCACCCCAGCTTCGCCGCCCGGTCTGGGGATAGTAGAAGTAGTCGACCGCCTGGGCCACGGTCGCAGCATCTTCCACTTGCGGTACCTCGACGCCGGTCGGTCCCAGGTCCAGGTAGTTGCCGACCAGAAAAGCCAGGTGCGTGTGCTTGATGCGAAATTGCACATGCACGCCCAATTCTTGGGCAATTGAGCAGAATTGGATCAGCCGCTCCTCGTCGTACGCGGCGTGTTGGCTGTCGGTAGAAATATACGCGTAGTCGTCGCGGGCAAGGATGCCTTCGATCTGGCTGCGCGTGGCGTCCATGGGCACAGCGACGCCGATGAGCAGCTCGCCGTCGCGGATCCGTTGCTTGAGAGATGGTGGCTTGGCCATGATTGTCCTTGTCTGTGAGAGTGTTTCTGGGAGTGTGTGTGATTCCAAACGACGGTTTGGCGGGTCTGTGGATAAGTATAGATCGCTAGGTCACAATGGCGGATACACCGATTGCCGCGATGGGAAGTCAATGCTCGTGATGGCAAGTGTGGTCATGCAGCGGCGTGTGGTCATGGAAGACGCCAGCCTGATGCATTCGCCGGTGCAGCCGGCTGTGTGCGCCTTCCAGTGTCGCGCGCAGTTGCTTGTAGCGCAGCGCCTCTGGCCGCGGGGCCAGCGTGTCCACATAGGCGATCGCACCTTCGATCTGCTCCAGGACCGCGGTTGCATCTGCCTGTGAAAAGAGCGGCTTTCCTTGGACAAAGATCTGCACGGCGCTGGTGTGGGCGGCGATCTCGCCATGCTTGCCGCGATAGCTGCCGCGCACGCGCAGCGCGACCCAGGTCGAATCGTTCACCGAAAGTTCCGTGCTGCCGCTGGCGCTTAATTTGCCCCCTACCTCCTGCCGTTCCACCGCCAGCCCGCCCACCACGACTTCCACCTGGTCAACGGGCAGGCTGACCGACTCGACGCGCCAGCTCACATTCACCACGCCGCCGTTGCCCGGCAACTGCACCTTGCCGCCAGGATGCACCCCCTCCACGACGATCTCGGCCAGCGGTCCCACAGTCACAAAGGTATTGCCGGCGCGAACCGCGGCCATCCAGTTTTCGTAGCTGAATTCGCGTTCGCCGAGATGGGCGTAGGTGCGGATGCCGCCCAGCAACGAAGCCGCGGCCATCTTGTCCGAGCCGCCGACCAGCGGCGGTTGATAGCCCAGGTTCAGATAGCGATACCAGTCAGCGATGCCGTAGGGGTTGATCTGTCCCTGGCCCGGATCCAGCGGGTTGAAGGTCATCATCTCCACCGCGTTGATCAGCCCCAGCACGATGTCGGCAGCGCGCTCCAGTTGGGGATTGGGCGCATGGGGCATGACGGTCAGCCCGCCCTGGTCGATGCAGCGCTGCGCCCATTCGGCCATGGTCACCTCCAGCGGGTCGCCGATGGCAGACTCGGTCGGGCCACCGCTGCAGAGTGGGTGGATCATCTGCCCAGAATAGCCCAGCAGCGAAATATGGCCCAGCACCTGCATCCGGTTTTCCGTGCCGACGCGCACTAGAAACTCGCCATCACCGCCAAACTCCTGCGCGCCCAGCGTGGTGCGACCGTCGAAGTCGCTGACGTTGCTGAACATCTCGCCCCATTGGCTGGCCAGCAGGTTGACCACGTTGACGCCCTCCGCCTTGCCCTCCAACAACGCGGTCTGCGGGCTGAGAAAATGGACGTGGGTATCGGCGGTCACCCAGCCAGCTTCGCGCCAACGCAACACTTTGTCGAGTTCAAAGATCAGTTCGTCGCTGTCGGGGGTCACCTCCACCCGGGTGCGGATCGGCGCGACTTCATAGCCGCGCGTGATTTCCACATAGACCACACCCAGCGGCAGATCGACTTCGCATTCGCCGTCGATGTAGCTGTACTGATTCTGTGCGTTGACGAACTCGCCATAGTTGTCCTCGAACCAGCCGCCGTTGACCTTGCGGTGGCGTCCGCGCGGCGGCAAATATTCGCCGGCTTCACCATGCAGATGAATCCGCACGGCAAGCGGCTGACCGCTCTGCTTGTCCACCACCTTCAACTTCACCGGGCGATGGGCGGGCTGCACCGTAACGACACCACCGCCACCCGGCGCGGCCAGATCATGGACAACATAACTTTCTGGACCGGTGGCCACGTAGAGCTTGGCAAGCGGATGCGCGGCGTATTCCACAATCACCGAGCTCTGTGATCGGTTGGGCAGAACGACCGGTTCGTCACCCAACCAGCGCGCCTCATCATAATCCAGCGCGGCCCGCGCCGAGATAACCGTACCCAAGTCAACCTCGATCTCTTCCAACTCGCCCAGCGCGTTGAGCGTGGCGCCTGCCGGCAGATCGAGGCGAAGTTTGCGCCGCACACCCGGACGTAACGGATGCTCGGTCACCTGGGTGGTGGTGACGGCATAGATCACCGAGCGCTCTTCTTTGGCCGTACAGAGGATGCTGCGGAGCGGTCTGTCCGGGTGGGGATTGGGCAGTGCATAGAGCCAGAGCTTGTCGCTCATCGACTCGCGGCCAGAAGCGTGGCGGGTCTCACCGCGCCCATATGTCTGCGCGGAGTAACGGCCCAGCGCTTGGGCTTCACTGGCCGTCATGAAGAGCGTTGGGTCGGCTGCGGGCATGGCTGCGAATGCGCTCGCGCCCCAGGCGATGCGGCTCTGCTGGATCGCAAAACGGCGCAAGATCGGCGCCAAATGAGTAGCGCCATCTGCATACTCAAGTGTATACTCTGATACCGTCTGTCCCAGTTCATTGCCATCCACGGCGAAGTCCGCCAGATCGGTCTGATAGTTGGTGACCCGGTCCTCCACGACGTGGACGAACAACAGATAGGTGGCGACTCGCCCATCCAGCGGAATGGCGATCTGGTTCCCGTCAAGCAGAATGGCATTGGCGGAACCATCGCCACCCAGATGAAAGGGAATGCCACACATCGCACGCACTCCGCTGGGGCCGTCCAGGAAAGCGGGCATTCGTAGCGGGTCGGGAGGGTACGTCGATCCACGTTATAATAGGGAGCCAGATCGAGGGGCAAGAAATGCTCGGATGGCGCAATGTACATGGCCGGATGCCTTTCTCTTGGTGGGTCGTATCGAAAAGAGATGCGTTCGTTCTCAAGTTTAGGGGTGGCGACAATCCGTTGTCAAGCGTAGCAACCAGCCGCCTGTTTATTTTGCCAGATGGATCGGCCATGACAAGAACTCGGGCCATTGCCGGAGAA
>JAAUPU010000432.1 GCA_012032975.1 Caldilineaceae bacterium
CCTACGATTATGACGCCAATGCTCGGCCAGAAAAAGTGGCCGAGATCATGGAGGGCAAGGGCTTCACTTTGAACGGCGATGGGCTTTGGGAAGATGGGGATGGCAACACCTTTGACATGAATATCTATGTCCCCGAGTGGCTCAAGGCCTATGGCCCACCGCTGGCGCAGCAGCTTCAGGATGCAGGCTTCAATGCCACTTTTGATACTTCGCCTGGTCTGGGCACGGCTGCACAAACCGGTGAGCAGAAGGAGTTCTTGGGTTGTAAGGGGCCGAGCGGCGTCTTGGGTATGGATCCCTTCTTCATGCTCTCGATCTACACGGCGCAGTACTTCCGGCCCACTGGCGAACCGGCTCCCATCTGGTGGGCCACGTCACGCTGGCAAAACGACGAATATGACGCCATCGTAGACCAGATTGCGCCATTGCAGATCGATGACCCAGCGATGGAAGGCCTGCTCCACGACGCGATGGAAATCTGGATCGATGAGATGCCGGATATCTATCTCGGCCAGTTGATTATTCGCTATCCGATGAGCACCGAAAACTGGACTGGCTGGCCCTCTCAGGACAATGTCTATGGCTTCCCCCACTCCTGGCAGTGGGAACTGCTCAAGACGTTTATCAACCTGGAGCCGACCAAGTAGTTCGGGTCTGCATTGACCCGATGTGGATTGGGTAAAACAAAAAAGCGGAGCCGGCAACGGCTCCGCTTTTTTGTTCTCGACATCGTCCAGGTTTTCTACGCCTTTTCGATCCAGACAGGCTCGGGGTGGATATCCGGTTCCGGGCGCGGGCCGGCGTCAGGAGCATCGCTGGTAGAAAGACGGCTAATCGCTTGCACCGTCATGTCATGGTCGCAGAGGATCTGGCAAGAGAGACGCACGCCTGTCAGCTCCCGCTCGGCCAATTTGTCCCGTTCGGCCTCGGTCATCGTGCTCGGTTCGCCGCTCACAAAGGCGACACGGCAAGTGGTACACCTACAGTTCCCACCGCAAGCGTGCCTCTGGTCCACACCGGCCTCATCCGTAAGCGCCAGAACTAGGCGTTTTCCTTCGGGCACGTCAAATGTGCCAAATCCTTCGACAGTCAACTGGGGCATCTAGAGATCCTTTCTATGCTGAAGACTGCGCATGGTGAGCGGGTCTCCGGGAAGTTATTGACAGATATGATGATGACCCATAACCGCTCGTCCCTGTGTATGATACCTCACACTTTGTGGCCTACGAAGTGAGGATCGGCAAAAGTCTGAAGCGCAGACGGGTCGCGTTTTTTTGCCCACGATTCACGCGGACAGCAGCCGCCAATACGGGACGAAGCCATAATACCAGGCAAGCCAGAGCGCCAGTCGCAATCCGCTTGCCCCATCCCGCCACCCCTGAAGGTCGACGAAACGTCGCTTGAATTCGCGCAGGGGCTGGAGCACGAAGTTGTGCGGCCGCGGACGGATGCCGCGACCTGCGAGGATGCGTGCTTCGTACGCGGCGTAGAAGCGCTGTTTGGCGTGAAACTGCGCCCAGCTTCCATAGTTGTAGTGGACCAGCGGCTCGACCAAATGACCTTCTGGGCCGTCTAGCGAGACGATCTCGTGGACTTCACGCTCGGCAACGTAGTTGGCCGCGCTGCGCCGCAACAGGCGAAGCTGGTGGTCTGGGTAGAAACCGCCGCCGCGCATCTCGTGCCCGACGATGAAATTGCGACGCGGAATCCAGTAGCCAACGGCGTTCGGTGTCGCGATGACCTTTCGCACTTCCTGGGCCAGTCTTGGCGTGGCGCGCTCGTCAGCGTCCACAAACAGAATCCATTCCGCGTCGATGCTGTCCAGGGCTGTCTGGCGCTGGCTTGCGTAGTTGTCAAAGGGGCGACAGACAACCCACGCGCCCGCATCGCACGCGATACGAGCCGTGTCGTCACTGCTACACGAGTCCCACACGACCACCCCATCCACCCAACCGGCCAAACTCTCGATGCACCCCTTGACGTGTCGGGCCTCATTTTTTGTCAGGATGACCGCCACCAACGTTGGCGTCACGAAAAGCTCCTTGCAACCAAGAGAGGATAAGTGGAGATTGGAGAATGGAGATTCGTCTATGTTCAATCTCCATTCTCCAATCTCCAGTTCTCAATCTGCCAAAGCAAAAATCAGCGTTTTCCGCTCGATTTCAACCTACAGCCTGGCGACGGCAGCATAGGTCGTCAACTCGTCGTGTAGCTCGACGCCGTTGATCTCGCCGCGGCCAAAGCGTCGATGCGCCTGCGCTGCTCGTACCTTGACGCCCAGCCGCACCAGACCACGCACCGCGGCAAGATAGCCCGGTGGATAGCGCCGACGATACCGTGCGTAGAAGCGGAAACGACTGCGCCACAGCCATTCATACGCCTGCCAACGCACCTTGCGGCTGCTCTGCCCTTCGTGGTGGATGACCCGCGCGCTCGGCACCGCATAGACCGACCAACCGGCCTCGGCCAGCCTCAAACACCAATCCATCTCTTCGCAATACATGAAGTAGGCGTCATCCAGTCCGCCGACCTCGGTGATGGCCTGGCCGGCCACCATCATCGCCGCGCCCAGCACGAAATCGACCACAAACGGCCGTCCGCTTGCCCACAACCGGCGCGGGTAACGGCCATTGGCGCGACTATCGTGCAGACGATGCGCGCCGGGCAGACCGGTCAGCGGGAAGAAGTCGAGCACAATCTGGGCAAGCGAGGGAAAGCAAAACGCGCCATGCTGAAATCGTCCATCCCCATATTGAAGCCGTGCGCCGCACGCCCCAGCTCCAGACGTCTGTTGCAGAAAGTGGGCCATTGCAAAGAGGGCGCCATCGGTCACTTCAGCGTCAGGGTTGAGCAGCAGCACGAAATCCGGTAGAGGTTGAGGCGACCGCGGATGCGGCCCGGCCCGGCCATTCAACGGGGAAGAGGTCGCACCCGTCCTCTGTCTGCCAAGCTCAGCCGTGGCGAATTGCTTCGGGATGGGGACGTCAAAGCCGAGGTAGGCCAAGCCAAGATTGTTGCCGCCCGTGAAACCCAGGTTCTCGTCGCTTGCAAGCAGATGCACAGCGGGAGTGTTCGAGTTCTGAAACTCGCTGGCCACCATTTGCGCGCTCTCGTCGTGGCTGCCATTGTCCACGAGACAATCTCGACTTGCAGCCGCGCATCCGGCCTTGCGAGGATGCTTTGGAGACAGTTGCGAAGCAGGTCGCGGGTGTTGTAGCTGACGACGACCACGGCAACTCGAAGCGGGGCGTCCACTATGGCACACCCACGTCCACCGAGATGCGGTCGATGAAATTGTTGGTGACGCCGACGAACTCGTGGATCAGACCACCCCACCAGAAGTTGGTGCCGACCGGTGGTTTCTCGTCGATGATGATGCAGCCGCTGACTTCGCCAGAGCGACCGGGAAGCAGATACCACTGTTCGTCTCCGTCAATCACCCGCCGCTCCAGATCCTCCGGTCGGCCGACCGCCCAGCGGAAGGGGAAGTCCACGCCGGTGGTGTCGAAGTTGATGCCAAAGCGCCAGACGCCAGCCTGTTGGAACCACTCCTCGTGGCCGGCGGCTGCCAGCGTGTTGTAGTTCTCGCTGAAGCGATACTCTTGACCGGGCCAGGGGCCGGTGGTGCGGATCGGGACCGTGCCTTCGTTGGTGATGATGGCTTTGAAGCAGACCTTCTGGTCGAGTGCAACGCCGATCACCCGGTTGACTTCGCCCGCCCAGTCGATCTCGCCCTGGGCAACGTCGGCGCGCGGCTTGCCTCCCTCCTCGATGGTCAGATCCTGAGTCACCCGGCTGGCATTGCCTGCCCGGTCGCGCGCCTCGCCAACGATGGTGTAGAGACCATCGGGCGGCGGCTCGGCGTTGAGATCGACGCCGCCTTCGTAGCGGAATTCGTGGAAACCGCGCTCGGTCGGCTTGACCAGACCTGGCTCTTCGGGAATGGGAAACTTGACGCCCGGTTGGGCCGGATCTTGCAGATAGAGCTGGAGCGTCTCCACGTCTTTGGTCAGGTAATAGCTGATGCTCACCCAGTCGTCGCGCAGCCCATCCTGGTTGGGACGAAAGATCTGGGGCACGACCGCAAAGTTGTGCAGTTCGGGGATCTCGGTGTCGCCATCCTGCAAGGTGAGCGTGCCAGTGGCCGATTCGATGTTGCCCTGGTCATCGGTCGCCTGGATGGTCCAGCGATAGTCGCCATCGGCCAGCACATGACTGGTCACCTCTTGCAGACCTTGTCCAGCCTCCAGGGAGAACGGCTGATCCACGACGCCGCCCCAAAAGACAGCGTAGTCGCCGGGCGAA
>JAAUPU010000433.1 GCA_012032975.1 Caldilineaceae bacterium
TTTACCGTCGTGGCATCGCCTGCATGATAGACGAATATCTGCGTGTGCTGGCTTATCCTGATGTCTCCAAGCTAATCTACCCTGAACTCTTGCGCTCTTTACATAGCCATTTGCTGCATGATATTGAACTGGTTGAACCGCCCGAAACGCCGCGCCTTTGTCGTGATCCAGACGACGACAAGGTAATCGCCGCCGCCGTGTATGGTCTGACTGACTATCTTCTCACGGTAGACAGTGATTTGCGGGACGAAGAAATTGTTGCCAAACTAAACGAAGTCGGCATCGACGTGATATCCGGGGACGATCTGATCTTGCGTCTGGACGCCCTGTAAACTGTGACGATAGCGGCTGATCAGCCTATCCCCAGAAAAGCCACCCGCCCTTGCTCCAGCCACGCCCGGCAATCGGGCGTCAACACCTGAGCCGCCTTTTCCTCATACATCTGCACTTCTTCCACTGAAAGCACATCCCGCCAGCGGTCATTTGTGACTTTGAAGAAGAAGGTACTTGCCTCCTTGCCTCCTCATTGACTGCAAGAACACTACACTTGTGTTACATTACTGCAATGAAATTTGAAGCTCTGCTAGAACTGGTCGGTGACGAGCCACTCTTTGATACCTCGCTGCTGTTGGCGGGCGATGCGCAGCGGGCCAAGATTCAGCGTCAACTGGCGCGCTGGCAACGCAGCGGTCATGTCCTGCAAGTCCGGCGCGGGTTGTACAGCCTGGCCCCTCCCTATCGCCGCCGCACTCCCCACCCCTTCCTGGTAGCCAATCGGATGGTCAAAGCCTCCTATGTCAGTTGCCAGTCGGCTCTGGCCTGGTACGGGCTGATCCCCGAATATACGCCGGTTACGGTCAGCGTGACCACCATGCGCCCGGCGCCTGGGCGACTCTATTTGGGGAGTATCGTTTTCGGCATGTCAAACCAGACCTCTGGTTTGGCTATCATCTGGTGTCGGTGACCGCCGAGCAGCAGGCGTTTGTGGCGTACCCGGAAAAGGCGCTACTCGATCTACTCTATCTGACGCCGAATGCGGATGATCCTCTGTTTTTGCAGGAATTGCGGTTGCAGAATCTGGAACGATTGAATCTGGAACAGCTACACGGCTTTGCCGAGCGAATGGGCAGTCTGAAAGTGCAAAGATGCGTCCATCAGGTGAGACGCCTTGCCGATGACGAAAAAAAAGGCTTTGACACCTTATGAAAGAGTATCTGTCGGCAATAGTACAGGCGGCGGACCCCTGTTGCGCCGGTGAAAATTGCGATTTGTCCTTCGAGCCGTTTCATGGTTTCCTCTCTTTTGCCCTCTCATAAAATTCTAGTCACTGCGACCAAACTACCTGCCAGCATCCCTCGCATTATGTGTAAGAGTCCGTAAGCCAGAGGCGTCGGCGTGGAACCTTTTTTTTCCAAAAGACGGTGAATCCGGTATGTTCTGAAGATCACAAGAGCGCCTAACGCACAGAAAGCGAAGGCCGATTATTGAGCAGTTCGGGATCATTGCCGGCGGTACGTTTATAACCACCTACGATCTCCGCCATCTCCTGTTGACTGATGACGTCGTCGAGATTCGCGAAGCCGTCGGGCGCCCTCGCTTCTACGATATCGATGATCCGTTCCGGGCCGCCGCGGTGGTTGGTCAACACGACGGCGGCAGTGGCCGGACGCCGTGTTCCGTCATAGGCTGCCACCGCCGCCTCAATCGTTGGCTGTAACGCCAGCTCGCGAGCCAACACTCTTGCATCCACAATCGCCTGGGAGGCTCCGTTGCCGCCCAATGGGTACATGGGTGAGCAGCGTCGCCCAGCAACGTAACTCGACCAAAATTCCAGGTCGGCAGCGGTTCGCGGTCAACCATCGGATATTGATAGATGGTCTCGGTAGCGCGCATGAGGGCCGGTACGTCGAGAAAATCGAACACGAACGATGTGAAGGGCGCGAGTGCTTCTTCGACACGAGCGGTATAATCCCAATCCTGCCTGGGCATCGGCTGGTCGGCCGCGGTCTTGGCAAACGCCACCCAGTTGATGAGCGCTTCGCCCCGGTCTTCATGCTTTTTCGAGATGGGAAAGACCAGGACGCGCCGGCCGAGCGGGCCTACCATCGTCGAAGCACGTTCGGGGCTGAGTGGCTTACCGACGGTGACACCGCGCCACATGGTAACCCCGTTCCAGCGCGGCGGACCTTCCTCCCGGTAGAACGTGCGGCGGACAACCGAATGGATGCCGTCGCAACCAACTAACAAGTCAGATTCGACGTGGGCGATGGCGGTATTCGTGGTGCGGTCGATAAAATCGCTCTCCACGGAACGATCTTGTTGGTTCAAGTGAACAAGGTGGTGGCCGGTATGGATGCGGTCCGCACCGAGCCGATCCTGCACTACCTTATGCAACATGCCCAGCAATTGGCCCGGTGAATAAAAATCTGTGGCCAGCGGAGACCGGCGGTCAGACCGCGGGGATCCCGCAAGATGCGCTGCCCGTGCCGTGAGTAGTAAATGGCTTCGTCCGGGGGGATGCCGACCTGCTGGAGCGCGTCGAGGAGACCCAACTCCGCCAGTTCACGCACGGCGTGCGATTGGAGGTTGATGCCCACCCCCAATTCCCGGATGGCCGAGGCGGACTCGTAGATATCCACGTCTGCGAAACCGGCCGCGTGGAGTGACAAGGCGAGCGTCATGCCGCCAATGCCGCCGCCGATGATTGTGATGTTCATGGTCATTCCTTTCTCGTAGGTGCGAACCCTTTAGACCGGCACAGCCTCCACCACACTCGACCCCGCGGGCATCGGCACAACGCGCGCCAGTTCAAAACCGGCTGACCTGGAAGAGCCGCCGCGTACTCCGTCGTAGTACGCTCGCGCGCGCCCAGCAGCACCAGCATGTGCAGGTCCAGCCACTTGCCAAAGAAGGGATCTTCGCCCTCCGGCAGGACGAGCTCGATCACAAGCAGCTTGCCGTGGGCAGGCATGGCCCGGCGGCACTGCTGGAGGATCCGTATACACTTCTCGTCATCCCAGTCATGCAGAATCTGGGCGAGCAGATAGGCGTCACCGCCGGCCGGGACCTCGACGAAGAAGTCGCCGCCCACGGTCGTGCAGCGCTCGGCCACGCCGGCCTGTGCCAACTGTTCCTCGGCTGCAACCACGACGTGGGGCAGATCGAACAGTATTCCCTGGCTGACGGGGTTGCTCTGCAGGATCGCTGCGAGCAGCGTGCCATAGCTGCCGCCCACATCGACGACAGTCTTGAAGGGCGAGAAGTCATAGGCTTCCAACACCGCGCCGACAAGCTGCATGGTCCAGCCGGTCATGGCCTGGTTGAAGATGCGGTCAGACTCGGGGTGCTCGTTAAGATACGAAAAGTAGCTTGCGCCAAACTGCCGCTCGAACGCGGTCTCTCCGGTGCGCACGCTGTGGAGCAGGTCACCCCAAGCGCGATACTGCTCCTCGTTGTACATGAGGGCGAGCGAGCGCATGGAGTGGGGCGTGTCGCTGCGCAGCAACTCGGCCATGGGGGTCAGTGCATACGCGCCGGGGCTTGCTTCAGTGAAGAGTCCGACGCTGGCCAACGCGCGCAACACCCGGTGCAGAGAGGGCGCGTCGGTCTGGGTGGAGACGGCCAATTCCTCGACCTGACGTGGTCCATCGACGAGCAGGTCGGCTACGCCCAATTTGGCCGCGACATAGATCGCCTGCGAGATCCAATAACCGGTCATCATCTGGAGCAGAACCTCCGGCGGCGGTGCGGACACTGAACCATTCTCGGACATGTGAACCTCCTGAATACGGGTAAACGTTCATCGGAAAACCGTTGCGCTGCAAGTGATCTGCCCTGCGGACATACGCAGTTTGAAACAAAAAAAGCCGCCGACAAGCTGTCAGCGGCTTCCTGTGGCGAACCCAGGTCTGGACCGGCAGCGAGTGGGTGCTCCCAACTCGTCCTCATCCCATACGATTCACTTTTTACATGGCGATGGAAAGAATAGCATGGTCGAGGGCAACAATCAACATTGGACAAAAATTCACAAGGTCTTCAATCCACAGATCGAGCATCTGATCCAGATGGATGAGCCATTCCGCTGCGCCGGTCTTGCCCGCCCCCGCGGGGTCCGCACCGAAACGGTGGGTTTTCTCTGGGTGGCAACCCGGTAGGCAACGGTGCAAGGACTGTACCAGCGGGCGGCCACGCTTTTTAGCTTGGCCGAGCAGCCGGGCCAGCGCATCCGCTATGGCGCACCGGGCCAGTCCGCCCTCACGTCGACGGCGCGCTGGCGGCGGT
>JAAUPU010000434.1 GCA_012032975.1 Caldilineaceae bacterium
GTTAGTCAAAATATCGCCGCCGGCCACCACCGTGGAATTGGCGACGACCTTGCCGACGGAGAGGTTTGCGGGCCGATCGACCGGCGTGACCGTGTTGGTAACGTTGTTGCTCGGTTTGGGGTCGAAGGTCTGCGTCGACGAGACGCGCGCCGTGCTGGTGACGGTCGCGGTGGATGCCGGGTCGATGGTGACGTAGACGGCAATCGAGGCGCTCGTGGTCAATGTGCCCAAATTACAGGTCAGGCTGCGGTTGGCATTGGGTCCGACACAGTTGGCGCTTGCCGGCGCGGAGGAGACAAACTGCATCGATGGATCAAGTGTGTATGTGACAAGCACAGACTTGGCCACAGATGGACCGCTATTGGTCACCACAATCGTGTAGGTGAAGGGTGTACTCCCACCGGCGATCGCGGTGGCGGTTGGGTCGCCGGTCAAAGCGACGCTCAGGTCGGCTTCCGACACGACCGTCGTGGTAATTGGCGGCGTGAGATTGTTTGCCGGATCACGCTCGCGCGTCTCCGATGTGACGCCGGCGGTGTTGGTGATCAGCCCAGTGTAGGAGGCATCCACCAGAACCACCAAGGGCAACGTGATGACCTGGCTGGGTGTCATCAGACCGAGGTTGCAGATGACCGGTCCAGAAAGCGCCGGGTCAGGACAACGGGCATCGGTGCCGGCTGCCACATAGCCGACCTTCGAATCTAGCAGATCGCTGACCACAACGCCGACAGCGTCGGATGGCCCGAGGTTGGTGATCGTCAGGGTGTAGGTCAACAGTTCGCCGGCACGGACGACACCTGCGGCGCGTTTGTCAATTTGCAGATCGACCAGGGAGTTGGCCGTCGTGACGCGCTGCGCCGTGTTGTTGGCGGAATTCGGATCGGGTTCGTTGCCCGATACCGTGGCCACATTCACCAGGTCGCCCTCAAGCTGGGTGACAAGCTCCACCACAATTTGGGTGGACGCCACCGCGCCTGGTTGCAGATTGCCGATGTCGCAGATCAGGTCGCCGGTCACAGTCGGACCACAGTCATTGCCGCGGACAAATGCCAATTGCACCGGCAAGAAGTCGGTGATCGTGATCCCGGTGGCCGAGGAAGGACCGTTGTTGGTGACCACCAACGTGTAGGTGATGGATTCGTTGTGCAGAATCGTGCTGTCGCTGGCGAACTTGCCCAGCATGAGATCGGCCGATGGGCCTACAAAGGTGTTGATCGGCCCCACTTGATTGTTGGCCGGATCGCTGTCCACCACGTCGGCCACAACCAGGAAGCTGCTGCTGAGCACAGCACGCTGATTGGGATTGACTCTGACGACCAACTGGAGCAGAGTTTCGCCGCCCTTTGCCAGCTGGCCCAAGGCGCAGCGAACCGCGCTCGCGGTCGATAGGCAGCTAGAAGTCGCTGGAACGGCGCGCTGGAAGGTCACATTGGTAGGGAGGCTGTAGACCGTTGTGACGCCCGTTGCACTGGATGGGCCGGTGTTGGTGATGGTCAGCGTGACCGTCATATCGTTGCCAGCAAAGACGCTGGTCGGCACGTCGACGCGGAGGCCGACATCCGCCTGGGGACAATCTGCCACATAGATCTCAGAGCCAGAAGAGGGCAAGCTGTCAACGCTGGCTTCGACGCGCACAAAGGCAATGCGTGCGCCATCGCCACTCAACGCTGGCCGGCCATCGTCGCTCTCGGCGCCTTCGCCAATCGTAGGGGGCGGCACACCGGTGGCAGCCGCTTGTCCCACAACACAATGCGCGTGCCGTCCTCCTCGACGGATGTAAAGACCACCCGCTGTCCATCGGCGCTGATCGATGGCTCGCCGGCAGTGCTGTTCTGCGATGCGATGCTGATCTGACTGTCAAGACCCGTGATTGCATCGTAGAGAAAGACCGCCGAATAGCCGGTTCGGGTGGAGACATAGGCCAGGCGTGAGCCGTCTCGGTTCAGGCTTGGCTGTGTGTTGGCAATGTTGGGGCCGGTGCGGGTGACCTGAAACTTGCTGTCGTTCACCGAATTCCAGATCACGACCTGGGATTCGGACGAGTTTCCCGTCACGTAGGCGACATACTGTCCGTCGCCGCTGATGGCCGGCTGGTCGTTGAAAATTTGGCCGATGTTATCGGTGACCTGGCGGAAGGTGGGGTTGAAGTTCTGATCCAGATCGGCAATGAAGAGCTCGGTGCTGCCGTCCGAATTGTCGCGGGTGGGCGTCTGGCCCAGCGTAGCATCGTCGGACGTGAACGCGATCCGCCTGCCATCGCCGCTGATGACAGGATTGAAGTTGGCGCTCTTGGTCGTCTTTGTGATCTGGTAAAGCTGCTGAAACTGGCCACTGGCATCAAAGACGGCCAGGTAGATCTCGAAGTTGGCATCGGGGTTCTGGCCATTCTCGCCGTTCTCTTCCGCAATCAAGTCGCGGTCGGAGTAGAAGACGATATGGGTGCCCGAGTAATTGCTGGATGGCCCCAGGTTAAAGCCGCCCAGGATGCTGCCTTTGCTTTGGGATATCTGGACCGGCAAGTTGTTGCTCAGAAGGCTTTGGCGGAAGACCTCGATATTGCCATCGTATTTGGCCGCCTCTTCATCCGAAAGATTGCTGGTGGACCAATATGCGACGATGTCGCCATCGCGGTTCAGGACCGGCTCGCCGGTGATGTCACTGCCGCTGGCCTCTTGACCGTGCAGGGGCAGGACGGTGTTGAAACAGGGCTGGGTAATGGAGATATCTTGGGCAGACGCGGGTCGAACGTCCAGCGCCAGCCAGCCACAGATGGACAGCAGCGCAAACAGAACACTGCCCAGCGCAGATAGGAAGCGCCTGCGCCGGGTCAACCCAGTCTTTCTTTCCACTCCGGGACGTGCCGGTCTTGGCCGCACGGGCCTTACTCCTGCGAACATGGCAAGGTATAGTAGGTGGAGCGGCTGGGCAGGCTCACTCCCGCCGGGTTGAATGCCGTCACGACAAACCGCTGATCGCAGGCAGGCTGCTCAATGACGTGGGCGTTTGCAGCCGGCGGAAGGGTTGCAACGACATCCAATTCGTCAGCGTCGCGCGGCCCTTGAGAGACGCGCAGTCCACTGATCTGCTGGGGCTGCGCATAAGGCTGCCAATAGAGCCAAAGCGCACCGGTCTCATGATCGATCCGGCCATTCAGACCCTCGACGCGATCCGTCGGCGGTTGGGAGCCGGGGTCAGCGGCGGGTGCCGGGGCGTCGCTGCCAGCCCCAGAAGCCGACCGGGCGGCGGAGGCCGAACTCGCACTCGGGTCAACGCCATTCATGACCAGGGGCAGATAGAGATTGGTTGCACCTGTGCCAACGGCCAGCCGAATCGTGGCCGTACGCGAGCGGGTGGCTGGGCAGGGCGTGCCGGTCACGGTCATCTTGACAACATAGGGGCCGTTGCTCAGCGCATGGTAGATCACCTGGCCCGTATCCGAGTGGATCATGCTTCCGGCAACCCCACTCACTTCCTGGTAAAACGCCCACTGATAGGTGAGGCTCCCGCTGCCCTCGGCGACCTTGCCTGTAAACGCGATCTCCGTGTCGGCATCGACTTCGTAATCGTAGACCGCGCCGGCTGTCGCCGGGCTGACCAGGATCGCGGGGTCTTCCGGCCAGACGCAGGTGACGGCGCGCACACGGAAGGGCGGCGAGATCGCCGCGGACGACGAGCGCTGGATCGGCCCGACCGGATCCTTGGGAACGATGCGCACGCGGAAGCGAGCATCGTCGCCGATGGCCTGGTTGGCGCGTGCATCCCAGAGCACACTGGTCTGCACGCCAGTTCCCAATGTACCGGTCTGGATGCTCATGACGACGGGTGTACGAGAAATGCCTTCAGGATTGTAGATTGGGTTGTTTTCACAGGCAACGCCGTCACTATCATTGCCGTCAAGATTGTGGATGTCCGAACCCACCTGGTCAAGACAGTAGTCATAGCACTGTTGGGCGGCATTCTGACTCACGAATGCTGGGCAATTGTACTCGTCTCGATCACACACGGTGCAGACAGAGTCGGACACTAGGGGATCCGTTACGAGTGTAGCTGTCCGCCACCTGCCGCCACCATCTGTTGAGAATTCGAACTCCGTGCTCAATATTTCGCTGCCAGGCGAATCCAGACCAGATTGGTTGGAACGAGCACCGTCGGGGTCATAGAGTGTGTAGCGGACGGAGACCGCGCCATCGCTCAACGGACCGGCGAGGATCTCCGCCGACGATTGGCGATAGGCGTTTTCGGTGTCGCCGGGCCGGTTGACAAAGACATAGGGCGGCTG
>JAAUPU010000435.1 GCA_012032975.1 Caldilineaceae bacterium
CCGCCGCCGCCGTCGTCGCGCAGGTCGATCAACTCGTCGAGGATCTTCTGGGCGGCAGCGGCTCCGTCATTGAGCGCGTCCGCCGGCGATTTCTTCTCGAAGAGCACCTCTTCGGTGATGTCGTACATCAGATCGCGAATCTGCGGGTAGACGGGCATCACGGGCACGGGTAGGCTGGCCTCCAGGTCGGCGATGACCACATCCCACCACGGGTTGTCACCCCGGATCGCCGGATCCTCGTTGAACGCTCTCACCACCGCCGGGCGAGTCTGTGCGGCCATGAAGTTAAACTGTCCCTGACCGCCACAGGTGTATTTGATCCACTCCCAGGCCGCGTCCACATCTTGCGCGCCGGTGGGGATGCAGTAGGACCAGCCGGCATAGGCGGGCGTTGCCGTGCGGGCGTCGGGATTGGCTCCGTTGTAGGGCAGCAGGCCCACGCCATAGTTGAGATCGGGCGCGGCTTCGGCCAGTTGGGCAAAGTAGGGAACGCCGGCGGTTGCGGAGAGATACCGGCCCGCGGCCCAGGTGGCCGCTTCCAGCGAATCCATGCGCCGTGCCTCGGTGGCCGCCATCAGCTCGTAGCTGTCGGCCTGGCGCTGGGCGAATTGTAGCATCCACTCGGCGGCCGCAATGCCCTCGTCGCTGTTGAAAGTGATCTCGCTCAGATCGTCGCTGATATATGAGCCGTTATTGTTCATCAGCCAGACCAGTAGAGGTGGGTGCGAGCCAGCAGTGTGGTTGTGTTCGAGCAAGAAACGATCCGGTGTAGCCGTGCGCACGATATCTGCGTATTCGTCCAGGTCGGCCCAAGTCTGCGGTGCTGTCTGTGGGTCAAGCCCTGCCTCCTCAAAGAGGCCCTGGTTCCACCAGTAGAGATGACGGGTGCCCCCCAGCACATTGGGCAGCCCATAGACCTGGCTGTCCCAGCGTCGGGTGTCGATCTCTGCCTTGTAGAAGATGGCGTCTACATCCATCTCGTCGCGAGCGATCAGCTCGTCCAGCGGCATCAGCGCGCCCTGCTCGACGAAGAAGGCGATGGCGTCGGCGCGCAACATAATTGCGTTGTCTGGCGTGCCGGCGGCAATGGAAGTCAGGTGGGTCTTCTCCAGGTCGTCGGTCTTATAGACCGTACTCTTGACCTCAATGTTGGGGTAGAAGGAATTGAACGCGGCGACCTGTTCGTCCATCATTGGAATGCGCGAGCCGCCCCAACCGTTAGGGAAGGTTACAACGCCGCTGGCGTCGGTCTGCGCGATGTACGCGCCGATTTCGTCGTTCATGACGCCGGCCAGCGCTTCTGATTGAGTCTCTACCTCTGGTGCGGAAGCTGGCGCCACCGCTGGCGCACACGCGGCCAGCCATGCAGCGCTGGCTGTTATGCCGAACGCCTGCAACATCTGCCGACGAGTAATCAAGCCTGAATCGGTCTTCATGCGGTTGTCCTCCTTGTGGAATGGGTAAATTGGTCGTAGATGGCGCTGGCCGGAACCATACAGGGAGGTTTGACCGAGCACCGTCGGCTTCTCTCTAGCAGAGACTGTGATTCGTGCGTGGCAATGGCGCCGAATAGATCGCAGCGCATGATTCATGAATCATGCTGCCAGAGACTCTGCCATCTCGCGGCCGCTCACTTGCTCGTTTTCCTTGTAGAGGTAACATGCAATCGCGCGGTCGTCCTCAGTTCGAAAAAGAGGCGGGGGCTTTTCGTGGCATTCCGCCATGACGAACGGGCAGCGATTCGAGAATTTACAGCCCTGCACCTCTTCCAGGCGTGCGGTCGGCGCCGCGGCCTTCGCTTCGAGATCTGCTTCACCGCCCCAGTGGATATCCGGGTCCGGCAGCGGGATCGAGCTAACCAGCAACCGGGTGTACGGGTGTTGAGGATCCTTGATGACCTTCTCGACACTTCCAACCTCGGCGACCGATCCACGATAAAGTATGTAGATATTTTGGCTAACCTGATAGGCTGTGGTCAGGTCGTGGGTGATGTAGATCAGCGAGATACCGAACTCCCGCTTCAGCTTGACCAGACTTTCCAGAATGGTTGCGCGTAGCGATGCATCCACCATGGAAACTGGCTCGTCGGCCAGGATTACCTTGGGGTTGAGCAGCATGGCGCGCGCGACCATGATACGTTGGCGTTGACCGCCGCTCAGTTGATGGGGGTAGCGCCCCAGCGTCTCCTCGGGTCGCAGACCGGCCATGCGCAGGCTATCCACGATACGTTGTTGGGCTTCCTCTCTGGATCGGGCGAGCCGGAATTTCCTAACCGGCGTGGTGAGAACCTGATCGACTTTGTAGACCGGGTTGTAGACCTCAAATGGATCCTGGAAAATTGCCTGAACCTGGCGACGGAACTCCTTGCGCGCGCTGCGGCTCATCTCGGTGAGGGTCTGACCTCTGTACCGTATCGAACCTTGCGAGGGCTGGATCACGCCCAGGAGTAGCCGCGCCAACGTGGTCTTGCCGCTGCCGCTCTCACCCGCAATGGCGGTGATGGTCGGCTTGTCTTCATTGATGACCAGGGAGACACCATCGACCGCCACCATCTGGCCTTTGCTAAGTAAACCAGAGCCAAAGACCTTGGAGACATTTTCTGCTTCTAACAGCGCCATTACGCTGGACTCCCGTCATACAGGTGGCAAGATACCCATCTGTCCGGTCTGACCTCTTCCAGGACAGGTATCTCGGTTGAACATTGTTGAAATGCTTGTGGGCAGCGTGGGTGAAACATGCAGCCAGGAGGCGGCGCAAGCAAGGATGGCGTCAGCCCCGGGATCCCTCTGAAGTCCTCTTTGGTTTCCATGTTTGGCAGGCTCTTGATCAGCAACTGGGTATAGGGGTGCAGCGGATCTTTGAAGGTGCCGCGAACCGGACTCAGTTCCGCCAATTTGCCTGCATACATGACGCCGACGCGGTCCACGAATTGGGCCATCAACCCCATATCGTGGCCCACCAAGATCACGGCAGCGCCCATATCTCTCTGCACGCGACCGAGCGTCTCCATGACTTGGCGCTGGACCACCACGTCCAGCGCGCTGGTCGGTTCGTCGGCGATGATCACTTTGGGGTTGAGCAGGATGCCCATCGCGATACAGACCCGCTGTTTCATGCCGCCACTCAACTCGTGGGGAAAGGCATTCATCACGTTCGCGCGCAGATCCACCGATTCAAGCACTTCCTGGATGCGAGAATCGAGGGAGGCGTTAGAGTTTGCGCCCGTGATGTGTGCGCGCATCGTATCGCGTAGCTGGTCGCCCACCTTGAGCATTGGGTTCAGCGAGTTCATGGCGCCCTGGGGGATCAGGGCGATGTCTGCAAACCTGGCCTGACGCATCTCCTCTTCGGAAAGGCGCAAGAGATCGACGCCGTCCAGCAGCACCACGCCGCCTTCGATGACCGCCGGCTCCTGCAACAGCCGCATCAGGCTGAGTGCAGTCGTCGTCTTGCCCGAACCGGACTCGCCAACCAACCCCAGGCGTTCGCCGGGTCGGAGGAAAAGCTGACGCCGTTCACGGCGCGCACCGGACCGGCCTCCGTGTGATAGCAGACGCGCAGATCGCGGACATCCAACACTCGTGTGTCGCTCACGTCTGCGCGGTCGTCAGCCGTCTTGGTCTGTGCTTCGCTTCCCATGTTGCTCCCGATGTGATGTTTGCGTGCGCGTGGTAGTCGCCTGGAAGAGGTTAGCCGCGCGCGCTGCCCTTGAGACGGGGATTGGCATATTTGTCCAGCGACATGCTCATCAGGAAGAGGCCTGTAAAGATGATGGCCAGGGTCGCAATGGGTGGACCCCACCACCACCACATGCCGCGGAACATGGCAGAGTAGGTGAATGCGTGATAGAGCGCTCGACCGATGGTGGGCACATTCTGCGGTCCGAGACCCAACACCTCCAGCCCGACGGCAGCCAGGATGCCGGTGCTGACAGCGCCGACAAACGCGGCGGCAAGATAGGCCGTCAGGTTGGGCAAAATTTGCAAAAAGATGACCTCGAAATCGTTCTGCCCAGAGAGTTTGGCGACCTCCACAAAGAGCCGCTCGCGCAGGCTCAAGGTCTGGGCGCGAATGACGCGGGCCGGCAACGGCCAGGCCAGCAGACCCACGATCAGCGCCATCATCTCCACGGTCATCACCCGCACATAGGCGGAGACGGTGATCAGGATGGCGAGGGTCGGAATGACCAGCATGACATCGGCAAAGCTGCTGAACACTGTGTCCAGTGGACCCTTGTAGTACCCGGCCAGCAGGCCGATCAGCGCGCCGATGACGA
>JAAUPU010000012.1 GCA_012032975.1 Caldilineaceae bacterium
TCTTGCTCAATGCGCGTAGCCAGAGCCGACAAGATCTCGGTCAGTTGGGCGATCAGCAGGTCCAGGCCAGCCTGTAGCCGCAACGCGTCCACGTTGTCCAGCGCGTCCATCGACGTCGCACCCAGATGGATGATCGCACCGCCCAGCGGGCACTGCTCGGCATAGGTGCGGATTTCCGCCATCAGATCGTGGCGGATCTCCCGCTCGATCTGCTCGGCGCGGACGATGTCGATCTCATTCTGGTGCGCGCGTAGCTCCGCCACCTGTTCCGCGCGGACGAGGCCAGCCTCGTGCTGGGCTTCGGCCAGCGCAACCCAAAAACGCCGCAAGAGGCGGCGTTTCTGAGCTTCGCTCCAGGTTTGGCGCATGGCGTCGCTGCCATAGCGCCAGGTCAGCGGCGAGAGATAGGTTTCGTGGTCAAAGCTGTTCATAGGGTGTCGTTTTCATCGGTCAATTGACCAGGCGCACCGACAGGTCGATGGCCCCTCTGATGCTGTTGGCGACCAGGCAACCTCGCTCGGCAACGATGAGCAACTTCTCCATCAGATCGCGGTCGGCATAGTCGGCGGAGACCTGAAGCTCGACCGCGGTCACGCGCGTGGGCGTGCCGTCTACGGTGGCAACCACCTCCGTGCGGATGTCGGAAATCGCTGCGTCGCGACCGCGCACTGCGGCCAGCAGCGTGCTCATGAAGCAGCCGCCTATTGCGGCCAGCAATATCTCGCCGCCCATCGGCCCCAGGTCGGTCCCCTCTTTGGCAATCGTGCGGTCTACCAGCACCTCGTGGGTGCGAATCACGGCCTTGGTCGTGGTCGGACTGATCTGCTGCATGGTGATCGACATGGTACTGCTCATTGCTTACGCTCCTGGTGTGATTCACTGTTTCAGAAACAGATCCACGAAGTCACGCGAAGTGTCACGAAAAAGCACGTCAAATCTTGGTCTTCCACCGCGTGCTTCGTGGATGATCTGTTATCTGGAGCCACCTTATACTTCGCTGATCACGACCTTGACCATCTTGTCGCCCCTGGCGAATGCTGTCCACGACGGACTGGTCGCTGGTCACTTTGCCAAAGACGGTGTGCTTGCCGTCGAGGTGGGCTGGGGCGCGTGTGTGATGAAAACTGGCTGCCGTTGGTGCCAGGGCCAGCATTCGCCATGGAGAGCGATCCGGTCTCGTGGCGGAGCGGGTTGCCGGTGAATTCGTCCTGAAACTTATAGCCGGGGCCGCCGCGGCCGGTTCCTGTCGGGTCGCCGCCCTGGATCATGAAGTTGGCGATCACTCGATGGAAGGTGACGCCATCGTAGTAGCCCTGGTTTGCCAGAAAGACGAAATTGTTGACCGTCTTGGGTGCGTACTCTGGATAGAGTTCGATCACGATCGGACCGCGTATCGTCTCGATGTTGGCGGTGTATTTCTTTTTGGAGTCAATCGTCATCTCCGGGGGACTACTCCACTGCTTGCTGCTCATGCCAATCCCTTTCGCGTTCTAGACATTTCGAAAACCATTTGTCTACAGGTTTCATGGAGCGTGGAGAAACAAGCTGTGAACTCTGTGGATGCAGATTTTCTGGATCCGATCAGTCGATGCCCACAACTTGACTGCGCCGCTCCATCAGCGTGACATCGCGCCACACATCCTCCATCTTACCAATGCGTGTGCGGATTCCCAACTCGCGGAAGCCGCAACGCGAGTGCAGGGCAATGCTGGCCCGGTTCTCGGGAAAGATGCCAGCCTGAAGCGTCCAGATACCGTTGGCTTCTGACGAGAGAACAAGCGCTCCCAGCAGACCGCGCCCCACGCCCAGCCCGCGAAAGCCGTCGCCCACATAGACGCTCACCTCGGCGACGCCACCGTAGACACAACGGCTGGAGACCGGGCTGAGCGCGGCCCAGCCGAGCACCTGGTTGCCCTGAGCCGACCGAGCAACCAGGCGACTGTGCGCGAGATGGCCTCGATCCCAGCTTTCCCAGTCCGGCGCTGTGGTCTCGAAGGTGGCGTTGCCGGTGGCGATGCCCTGTTCATAGATCGCTTTCACGGCTGGCCAATCATCGCCGGTCAGAGCTTCGACTCTGAAGGCTTCGATCTTGAAGGTTGTCGTTGGATCAATCACCGAGTCTCCTCTGCCTCGCAGCGATTGGCGCAGGCGGCCGGGTCAGTTTCTCGAATTGTGTCGGCGTAGATAACGTTCTGTCAACGCGCCACCTAAAGCACAAAATGCCCCGGCGAAAACGGCGAATTGCCAGACCCCGTTGAAGACATAGGCTGCCATCAGCGGCACGCTGATCAGCGCACCGAGGAAGGCGTGGATGCCGCCGCGCTGCCCCACGTACAGGGCCGTGGCGATGCCAGCCAAAAACGGACCCACCAGCGTTGCCAAGATCTCGAAATAGCCGCTCAATTGCAGGTTGACGACCAACATGTTGGCCAACGTGACCAGGAACATATTCGCGGCCAGCGCAAAGAGGACGCCGAGCCAACGTAGCGGAGGTCTGGTATTGGGCGTGTTTCCATCATTCATGGCTGGTTCCCCCTGCCAATTGTGACCAATCTGG
Source organism: Caldilineaceae bacterium (assembly GCA_012032975.1). The sequence continues at coordinate 2,558 of JAAUPU010000012.1, forward strand.
TTCGTGGAAAAGGGTGCGTCGCCAGCGGTAGCCTGGCTCGGCGATCACGCCTGGTTCGGCCGCTTCGCACAGCAGGCGTAGGGCGTCGAAAATGAGCGTATGTTGCTGGGCAACCTGAAATGGCTCACCCAGCGGGTGGCCAAGCGGCCACTTTACAAAGATCGCACGCGGGACGCCGACCGCCGCGGTCAAGTCGCGTGTGATCGAGATACAGACTGTTGGGATGCCAGCAGACTCTATCTGGCGTGCGATCAGCCCCACGGACCGATTGCACAGCCTCAAGCCGGCGTGAGGAAGGCGAAATCTGTGCCATCGCCGCGCAGTTTGGCGGCTACTTCTGGCGCCGATATGGTCATCAAATCCGACAGCCGCGGCCCGTCGATGTGGCCCATGAAGGCAAAATGGCGGCGCGCCATCCCGCCGATCACGCCCCAATCGGCCAGCTCCCGGAAACGATCCAGCGGAAAGACGATGTTCATGTCCTGGTCAGCGTCTGTGTGGTCATAATATTTGTGCGTAATCATCAGCTGACTCGTCTCAGCATCAGCCGGGATTTCCCGGTACGTGGCGTCGCCATCTGGGTCGTCCATGTCGAAAGGGGACTGAGCGCGAAGATGGACGCCTCCAGTTGTCAGCAACGCGACGCGGCATTGCGACAGGGGTTTCGTCAGGGCCGCAAACGGGATGGCGTCCAGGTCGAGAGTTCGGTTTGTCCGACGGGCAGAGAGTTTGGCCCACGCCTGCGCAACCGCGGGGATGGCAAAGAGTCGATTGGACAAGCGTTGTCTATCTGTAGATCGATCCGCCACAGTGAGTTTCCTTTCCAGTTAGGCGATTCCAAAAACAAGACTATCCACAGATTGCGGAGATTGCACAGACCGTGCAAAGGAATCTGTCGGTGGTTCGGACAAACTGCGATACCTGCAACGCCAATCCTCTTGCTGGGGAATGACCCATGGCCACCTCCGCAAAGTTTAGCCCACTCTTGCCGGGTGGTCAACGATCTGGCAAGCACTGTCACGCGCCACCGCGTGAGCAACCGACGACTGCATGACCGCTCTCGTCGTTGATCGATCTCCGCGCGTACGGTACAATCCTGGTCACCGCATTGGGTTTGCAGCGCGGCAGTTGGTTTGCCGATTCGCATCTCACCAAAAAGGGTCGAGCCATGAACCATGACCAGGTTATCAATGTCTGTCAGGCAGCGGGTGTGCGCCTGGTGCGCTTTCTCTACTGCGACAACGGCTGCACCATCCGTGGCAAGCTGGCGCCCATCGACCGGCTTGCCAACCGCATGGCATCCGGCCAGGGCTTGACCGTGGCCATGCAGGCCATGAACATGCTCGACCAGTTGCAGCCTGTCGAGGGCATGGGGCCGGTGGGCGAGATTCGGCTGGTGCCCGACCCGGATAGCTTTGTACTGTTGCCCTATGCGCCCCACAGTGCAGCCATGATGAGCGATATGCTGACGCTGGAGATGAAGCCGTGGGGCGCCTGTCCTCGCTCATTCTTGAAGCGTATGGTCGACCGATTTACGGCGGAAGCGATCTCGATCCAGGCCGCGTTCGAGAACGAATTCAGCTTGCTGAAATCGGACGGAAATGGCGGGCTAACACCCATCGACACCGGCCTCTGTTTCAGCACGATTTTCGATGACCGCCGCCGCCACAGTGATCGACGATATGTTGGCGGCCTTCGCCGCGCAGAATATTGCCATCGACGTCTACTATCCCGAGCTTGGCCACGGTCAGCATGAACTGCCTCTACGTCATGGATCGGCCCTGGCCGCGGCCGACAACCAGATCATGTTCCGCGAGACGGTGCGCAACGTGGCCCAACAACATGGTCTGATCGCATCGCTGGCGCCCAAGCCGATGCCAGATCAGGCGGGCAATGGTTGCCACATCCATTGGAGTCTGTGGGACATCGACGGCAAGCTGAACCTGCTCTACGACGCTGAGCAGCCCTATCTGCTCAGCGAGTTGGGCCGCCATTTTGTCGCGGGTGTACTCGAACATTTGCCGGCTCTGCTTGCCTTGACCGCGCCCAGCTACAACTCCTATCGACGCTTGCAACCCCATTTTTGGAGCAGCGCTTATACTGCCTGGGGGCCGGACAACCGCGAGGCCGCCGTGCGCGTTGCATCGGGCAAGTATGGGCGCGAGTCGAGTACGATCAACCTGGAACTCAAGGCCAGCGATCCCAGCAACAATCCCTACCTGGCGTTGGGCGGACTGTTGGCCGCTGGGCTGGATGGCATCGAACGTCAATTGGACCCAGGCGACGCCACACTTGTCGATCCCGGCAGCCTGAGCGAGGCCGAGCGCAGCGCACGCGGTATCCGCTCCTATCCCGCTACCCTGTCCGAAGCGCTGGATGCGCTGGAGCAGGATCGGGTGTTGATGGCTGCGCTGGGTCCGTTGCTGGCCACCTCCTATCTGGCCGTCAAGCGCTCCGAATACGCAGCCTTTTCTGCCGAAGATCTGGCCTTCGAGGTCAAACATCACATCCATAAATATTAAGAATGAACCTCGACCACATCCCCATCTATGACCACCACGCACACCCGCTTCTGCCGAGAAGCGCCACCGCCGAGACGACCGCCTTCTTGAGTTGGTTCACCGAATCAGGAGACGCAGAGGTTCACGAACGGCATGTGCCCAACACGCTCTTCCTGCGCAGCGCGCTGCATTGGCTGGCCGAGTTGCTCGGGTGCGCCCCGACCCTTGAAGAGGTGTTGGCCACACGGGCGGCTCAGCCAGAGGCTGAGTGGACGCTCCATCTCTTCAACGACGCCAACATCGAGACTGTGCTCTGCGACTACGGTTTTGGCGGCGACCAGGCCTACGACCACGGTGCGATGCAGGCGGCTCTGCCCTGCCCGGTGTTGCCGATCCTGCGACTGGAGAGCGCGGCCGAACGGCTGATCCGCGAACATGCCACCTTTGACGACCTGATCGAATCATTCATTTCTGTGGTGGTCAACGCCGCCGAGACGGGGGTGGTGGCGCTCAAGAGCATCGCTGCCTACCGCAGCGGACTGGCGATTGAAGCGCCGCGGAAGTCCGACGCGGCGGCGGCCTTTCGGGCTGCGCGGGTGGAGGTCAAGCAGAGCGGAAGGCATCGTCTGGCCGCCAAGCCACTCTGCGACTATTTGCTTCTCGCCGCGCTTGCCGAGGCTGAAAAGATGCGGCTGCCCTATGCAATTCCACACCGGATTTGGGGACCGCGACGCGGACCTGCGTCAGGCCAACCCGTTGCATCTTCGCACCGTGATCGAACGCTTCCCCCGGCTGCCAATCGTGCTGTTGCACGCTGGCTGGCCAGCCTACCGCGAGGCCGGCCACCTGGCCGCCATCTACGCCAACGTCTGGGTGGACCTGTCATTGGCCATCCCCTTTGCCACCGCGGGCATCCCGGCGATGTTGCGCGATGTGCTGGGCATGGCGCCGTGCAGCAAGGTGCTCTTTGCCACCGACGCCTTCACCATGCCCGAGATCTACTGGCTTGCCGCGCGCTGGGGGCGTTGGGGTATCGGCAACGTGCTCGACGAGTTCGTAGAGCACGGTTGGTTTGGCATTGAGGATGCGCAGGAAGCTGCCCAGCGCATCCTCAATGGGAACGCCCGCGGACTCTATGGCCCGTGACGCCGACTACGCTCTTCGGGGGTTATGAGCTTTGGCGGGCCTTCCGAAAGGCAAAAATGCCGATGGTCACCGCCCCAATCAGCATTCCAATCGGTCCGTATGCAAAGGCCACCAGGAAGCCACAATAGCCCTCGAAGCAGGAGACGTCGAATAGCTCGACATAGGCCAGGCCAAGGGCAATCCCCACTGCGGCGCCTAGGATCGCGCCGCCTATCACACCCAGTAGCACCCAACCGAATACCCTCACGAACGTAACCTCTGGTTTACTTTCTTGCGCACAGGTCGCCAGTGCGAATGGCCGACTCCAGCGCTCAGTGGATGATGAGTTGACTGCTGGTTGACATTTTGTAGATGCGCTTTCTAACCGCACAGGCTGCTCGACCAGAGAACATACGACTGAGAACCGCACCTATGCGGGCAAGAGTTTGTAAACCGGTAGCGTCGCTCTACGTGAACCATGCTGAATTTCTTGGCCGCAGATGAGCACAGATTCACGCGGATTGACTCCTGGAATCAGCGTTCGTCTGCGGTTTCTTGCCAGAACAAACCTATGCCGGACCCACTTCGCCAGCGGCAAGGACGAAGAACGAAATGGACTCGGCAAGGGCATTCGTTTCGAGCGGGTGTCGGTGTGGACTACTGCTAGTTGACGCGGGTTGTGCTTGGGGACAATGACGGATGGGAGCTTTGGTAAGAGACGCTTGCTCAGGCTGCATGAAAACCGGCATTCACTTGCGGAATTTTCGCCTCAATCGCCAGTCTCCACTCAACCAATCTTTGATGCAACTGGGCCGCGATCTCCGGCTCGTTGGCCGCCAGGTCACGCGTCTCGCCTGGATCATCGCGGAGATTGTACATCTCTATTCGATCATCCTCGAAAAACTCGATCAGCTTGAAATCGCCGTCGCGCACCGAGGAACCTGGCGTGCCGCCCTGGTTGCCATAATGAGGGTAGTGCCAGAAGATTGGGCCGCGTTCGGCCCCCTTTTTGCCTTGTAGCTGATCGACAAAGCTGACGCCGTCGATGTGTTGCGCCGGCATGGACGGCAGCCCTGCGGCTTCCAGCAGCGTTGGGTAGAAATCTGGGCTGGTGACTGGCGTCTCGCAAACGCTGCCGGCTGCGATCACCGCTGGCCAGCGCATCAGCAGCGGCTCGCGCACGCCGCCCTCATACATCCAGCCTTTGCCTTCGGCGAGCGGTGCGTTGCAGGTCGGCGACCCCTCTGCCGTGGCCAAGCCTCCGTTGTCGGACGTGAAGATGATCAATGTGTCTTCGCTCTGGCCCGTCTCGTCAAGCGCGTCGAGCAGCCGGCCAATGTTTTCGTCGAGGCTCTCGATCATGGCGGCGTAGACCGGGTCGGATTGGATGAGGCGACGCTGGACGCGCAGGTGTCGCTTGTGTTCGCTGGGAAAGGGTTCGCCTTCTTCGATGGCGTGCAGCTTGTCCAAACCCAACGCTTTGGCCTTTTCTTGATATTTGCGAATCTTTTCCGGCTTGGCCTGGATCGGCGTGTGGACACTGTAGGGCCAGAAGTTGAGGAAGAATGGCCCACCCACATGACTACGCACCAGTTCGATTGCTCGGTCGGTCAGGTAGTCGGTCAGATAGGTATCGTCGGGGACGTCAGCATCGGCCAGCGCGGGGATGGTCCACGGGCTGAAGTAGCCCCCCCTGCCCCCGGTGAACCCCAGTGGCAGCCACCGACATTGGCGTCAAAACCGTGGTCGGTGGGCAGATGGCCAGCGCCGCCCAGATGCCATTTGCCCACGTGCCAGGTCCTATAGCCGCCTTCTTTGAGCGCGCGCGCCAGTGTCTGTTCGGAACGGGGCAGTTCTTTCAGGTACGGAACATCGACCAGCCGCCCACGTGCCGGATGGATGCTGTCGGCCCAGTCGATCCAGTCGGTGATGCCGACGGTGGCGGGATATTTGCCCGTCAAGATGCTGGCTCGGGTCGGCGAGCAGACCGAGCAGGCTGCGTACGCATCGGTGAAACGCACCCCTTCCGCAGCCAGTCGGTCGATGTTTGGCGTCTCGTAGAAGGTGCTGCCGGTGCAGCCAAGATCGCGCCAGCCCAGATCGTCGACGAGGATGAAGACGATGTTTGGCCGATTCACTTACAGGTCCACACGCACGATGCGAAAACCGATCACCGGATAGGCGCGGTTGACGCTGTTGTGATTTCGGTAGGCCGATGACGCGCCGATGGGTGCGAAGTCAAACGCGCCGCCGCGCAGGACTTTGCTCGTTCCGGTCTGCGGGCCGGTGGGGTCGGTCAGCGTCGTTTCCGGGTAGCCGCCATACCAATCTTCGACCCATTCCCACACATTGCCGTGCATATCAAAGAGACCCCAGGGGTTGGCCCGCTTGCCGGCAACTTCGTGTGCATGATTCTCGCCAGCATTGGCCGCGTTGCCATCGTACCAACCAAAAGTGTTGAGCGCGCGCTCGTCGCTGCCAAAAGAGAATAGTCCGTTGGAGCCGGCGCGGGCGGCATACTCCCATTCCGCTTCGGACGGCAGTCGATAGTAGCTGCCTTCTGCCTGCGCGTTGAGCCGGGCCAGGAAGCGTTGGGCGTCGTCCCAACTGATGTAGACCGCCGGATAATTTGGACCTTCGCGCACGTCGGCGTTGCCCTGCCACGGCTTGGCGCCCATTACATCGCTCCACTGTTGTTGGGTGACCGTCGTGGTCAGCAAGTGGAAGGGCTGGCTTAGGATCACCGGGTGCTGCGGTCGTTGATCCGGGAAGGTGGGATCGTCTGCGCCCATCAGGAAAGTGCCGGGGGGGATCAGGGCGAAGGTCATGCCGATGGGATTGGTCCACACATCTCCGGCTTTGGCAGGCAGGTCGGCAGGCGCGACGGGATGAATGCTGCCGGCAGTGACTGGGGAAACCAGTCGCATGGATGCCGGATCCACATTCTGGCCGGCAAGCAACTTGGGCATCTGCGCCTCGTCCAGCCCTTCAAGCAAAATGGCGGCTACGCCCTGGTCGAAGGCCTCTTGCACCGATGCGCCAAAACCCACGGCCCGGTAGAATGAGGAGGCGAAGGCAATGCTCGCCTGGTCGCTTACGGTACTCTCCATGCCGACCACGCAGCCAACCACATCCTTAAATGCATCCGCTTGGGTGGCGGCAAAACAGGCATTGAGGAAGACCAGCTTGATGGCCGGGGAAAACGCGGCAAAGAGCGCGCGGATCGCGACCGGGCTGACCGGCTGCGCGCGGCGCTGGCTGTCCATCAACAGCAGTTCGCCTCTGCTGCTGCCGTGGCCGCTGAAGTGGACCACGTCAGGCTTGTGCTCGTTTAGGCCTTGTAGCAAGTCATCAGGTCGCGCCGCCAACATGGGCACGACCTGCAACATCTCCCGAAATTGCGAGCCGCGAATTTTGGTCATCACCTCGCGGATCTCTTCATCGAGTTGGAGCGGGCTGGTCTCGGCTGGGTTGCTGGCGAAAAAGACGATGGTGGCCATCGTGAATGTCCTTACGGAAGAGGCAGGATGCAGGGCGGTCGATTTGTCTAGCCTGGCTCCTGGCGATGCAGCTACACTGCGCGGATGATTCCGTCTCTTTAGGCCACAAATCTCATGTAGACAAAGAGCCAGAGCGCCGCACTGACAGCCACCACGATCCAGAAGATCGGCTTGCGTATCTTGTGGCGAAAGACCACCATGCCCAGCCCTGCGCCAACAAAGCCGCCCACCAACGAGAGTGCGTGGAGGACAAGCTCGGGAACCCGCCACTTGCCCCGTTTCGCCTGCGTCTTGTCATAGCCGAAGAAAATAAAGGTCACGACGCTGACCGCAGCAACCCAGATGAAATACCAATTCTGGACCGTCGGTCAGCCAGAGTAGAAAGATCACCACGGCGATGGTCAACGCGAACGCGGTGAGCAAGTAGCGGGCATTCTGCGAACGCAACATGTGCATGGTTCCTTTTGCGGCCCATGACCGCGGCGGGCTGATCGACAGGGGTAGCGTACGGCACTTTCTGTCCACGAGTATACATGGGGCAGCAAGGCCATCCAAAATGGATTCCGTTCATCTACTTCTCACCTGGGCTTCACGATGGCTTATCCTGGCAAGGATAGAATCGGCAACGCTTCTCCCATTTCGATCGACTGACCTGGAGACCAATTTCGCCTCTGGCAATATTGTTGACATTGGATACGGAATATGCTATAGTCACTGCGCTTTCATACAAAACGTTTTAAACTCCCTGTCATTGACGTAGATCAAAATCCACCTCAAGCGTTGGTATTCCGGTTTCGTGCCAATCTTCGCAGACCTCGGTTGTTAGTGGGCCATCCTTGAAGTTCGACGAAATGCCGTCTGTCGAAAAGAAATTGCTTGTCTGTGTTTTTTCTGGCAGTACGACACGAGCGGTCTCCGCTATCCGGCACTGACGGTCGGTTTGCCTGCCAGTTTCTGTCTCTTACTCTTCTATCAATACAGCACAACCAAGGAGGTAACCTGTGACGAAGTCACAACTTTCCCGACGACGATTCTTGCAGTTTAGTGGTAGCGCAATGGGCTTGGTCGCCCTGGCCGCCTGCGCGCCAGCCGTAGCGCCAGCCGAGACCGGCGGTGGCGAAGCTGCCGCTGCACCCAGCGGTGAGACCATGGTCGACAGCGCGAACCCGTTGTGGGTGATCCTGGACATCGACTTCCACGACACCTACAACGAGTATACCCAAAAGGCGTTGACCGACTACGTGGCAGCTCAGGGTTGGCCGCTTGAATTGGCCGATTCCCAAGGTTTTGCCGCCGGTTCGGGCGAGACCGAAAGGCTCGCTGCCGCGGTCCAGGCAGGCGATCCGCCCGATCTGGTCCGGCACACGCTCTCGACCGAGCTTCTGCATAGCTTGGACCTAATTCAGCCTATGACTGATGTGGTAGAAGAGATCGAGGCTGTCTACGGTGCAGCAGCGCCCTTCCTGCGGCAGATAAAGGTCTTTGAGGATCAATGGTGGTCCGTGCCTTATCACCAGCGCGCTGGTGGTGGTTATTATCGCAAGGATGCCTTTGATGCTATTGGCGTCGATCTGCAGACGATCCGCACCTACGACAAGCTGTTCGAAGCAGCCCTGGAAAGTTTCGACTCCGGAACTGTATGGCTGGGGTATCACGGTCAACCGGTCTGGGGATGGCAACAGCATCATCAATCGCATCAAGACTGGTTGGGGCGCTGGCTGGCAGGATGAGACCGGCCAGTATATCCGCACCAATTCGCCCGAGATGGTCGAAGCTATGAACATTATCAAGGATCTCTACTCCAATCCCAAGTGGACGCCGATGTTGCCCCCTGGCGTACTGGCGTGGAACGACATCTCCAACAACGAAGCGTTCCAGGGCGAAGTGATTGCCTACACGGAAAATGCCGGCACGGTCTTTGCTAAAGCCGTGAAGGATGGCCTGCCAGTCGCAGAGAAGACTGCATATCTTGCGCCTCCAGGCGGCCCCGTCAATCAGGAATTCAACACGGTTGGCAGCAAGGACTGGTTTGTCATGAAGGGCGCTCACAATACCGATGCGGCCAAGCAGACAATTCTTGCGTTGACCGCCGATCTGGAGCAAATGGACGGTATGCTCGCTTCGTCACCGGCCTATGCTATTCCGGGTTACACCGATCTGTGGGATATGTCTGCGTATACGCAGAGCAACGAAATGTCTATGCAGATCAAGCCGGCTGCGCTGGATCCGTCAGGCATCAATGCCAGTGCGTGGCCTGGACCGCCCTCGGCCGCCCTGACCGCTATCGAGAATGCGGGTATCTACAATGACATGGTGAACGCCTTCCTGACCGGCACGCCGGTGGAAGAGGCCGTTGCCACCGCACATGATCGCATGGTGATCGTCTTCAAGGAATTTGGTCTGCCCGGCGAGGAAGGGTAGTCGCAAGTGTAGTATAATTCTCAGAAGTCCGACCTCTTCCAAGAGGTCGGACTTCTGTCCGTTTTTGCACCGATATGCAATAGCGCCACTGCCAAGCTTCGCTGTAGCCTCATGTAAGGGAAAGTGCGATGGAACTAACCAGTCAACAACCCGTCATTGACCGTCGAGAAAGCGAGACTCGTCGCCGTGGTCTGAGGCAGATTCTTGGGCCGGACTGGAAGGAAGCCTATCTGTTTCTATTTCCGGCCGCCGTCCTCCTGGGGACAATCGTCGCTTACCCCTTCTTGCGCGCCTTCTATACGGGCTTCACACGGACGACAAGCCTGGAGATCGGCCCCTGGGTAGGTCTGCTGAACTACCAGAATCTCTATAATGACCCATTCTTTTGGGACTCGGTGCGTATTTCACTCACGTACACGATTGTGGCGGTGATTCTCAAGTTCTTTGTTGGAATGATTGCCGCGTTGCTCCTCAACCGGTTGAATCGCTTTGCCATGATCTTCACGGCATTGGTCATGTTGCCGTGGATTATGCCCGAAGTGGTGCGCGCCATCACATGGAAGGGTCTTCTGGACCCGATCTACGGTCTGGTCAACCCGATCTTGAAGGACTTGGGGTTGATTACCACATCGATCCCCTTCTTCGGGACGCCGGAACTGGCGCTGCCTTCGGTCATCATGGTCAACCTGTGGGCAGGCATCCCCTTCTTCACCCTCTTGCTCGTCGCTGGCCTGAAGGCCATCGACCAGCAGCAGTATGAAGCCGCTTCCATCGACGGCGCCAGTGGCTGGCGCAAGTTTCTGCATATCACCCTGCCAGGTCTGCAATATGTGATCCTGGTCGAAACACTCCTCTCCTTCATCTGGACCTTCAACGGTTTTACCCAGGTCTTCCTGCTGACAGGCGGTGGGCCTCTGGGTGCGACGAAGATCTACACGATTTTCACAATTGAGGCCGCTCGCAGTTTCCGCATTGGCACAGCCGTCGCAGCAGCGATGTCCATGGTGCCGTTCCTTGCCGTCCTGATCATCATTTTGGGACGCAACGTGTTGGCTACCCCAGACTGGACATGCCTCTGCGGCGAAAACCGATGAGCGCATGGGCGTATTTGACATTCT
>JAAUPU010000436.1 GCA_012032975.1 Caldilineaceae bacterium
CTATTTGCCATCACAGGCTGCGCATTCGTCCAGCACCTCCAGGGGGAAATCATCATGCAGGAACGTATCCACACTTTTTTCGTTGAACGCCCCTTTGGCAATCTGGGCGACAGAAGTTCGAGCGGGCAGACCGGCGCACGCGTCGTCTGATCACCGGGGCGCTGGTTGCGACAATCGTCGTCGCGGTGGCGATAGGCATTGTTCTGCCGATGACGACCACCGCATCCTACGAGAATCTGCTTGCCAATGGCAGCTTCGAGCATGGCTTTACCTATCAGAATGGCTGCGGCGAAGTCGGCTCGAACTGGGGCTGCTTTACCAATGGCGGTCTGGCCGGCTACGGTTTCTATGATGACCAGTGGGAAGAAGTCGTCGCGGACGGCAAACACAGCCAGCTCATCGAGATCAACACCAAGGGGTTGGCCGCGGCAGACCCGGATCGCTATGCGGGCATCTACCAGACGGTACGCGTGGTGGACCGGGAAAAGTACAAATTCAGCATGAAAGGCATGATCCGCACCACCGACATGGAGGGCGACCCGTGGCGTTATCGCGTCCAGTTTGGCTGGACCCAAGGCCCCAAGGCAGATTGGAAAAGCGTCGAAAATTGGGTCGATGCTGGCTGGGACACCTATTACGAACGCACCTCGCCCGGCATGTTCAGCAACTTCGAGACCATGTTGATGCCCGGCGCCGAGGTCATCACGCTCTATGTGCGCGTCTGGAAGAAATGGGGCACCCCCTTCCAGGAGCTGGACGTGAATCTGGACTCGATCGCGTTGGTCGGGCCGTCGGCGCGTATGCCCCATGGCGGCGGCGAAATGCAGAAGCCAGCGCCGATGCCAGACATGGACAAACACATGGGCGGCGAACCACGCACTATGCGCAACCCAGAACCGCCGATGCAACAGCCCCAGCACCCCATGCCCAACAAGCCGGTGGTCTGCGGCGGCGAGAACCTGGTCTACAACGGCAGCTTCGAGCATGGCTTCAACCGCGTCGCCCTGGGCGATGTTGGCAAGAGCTGGGGCGCCTTCACCAACGGCGGCGCGGCCAACTACGGATTCTATGACGACCAGTGGGAGAAGGTAGTCGCGGACGGCTACCACAGCCAATTGATCGAGATTAACTCCAAGCGGATGTATCCCACCGATCCGGATCGCTACGCGGGTATCTATCAACTGATCGGTGGTCTGAAGCCTGGCGCCACGTACGAATTGAGCCTTAGAGGCATGTTGCGCGGTGCGGGCAACGAGGACGATCCCTACCGATTCGAGGCCGAATGGGGCTTCAATCCCGGCCCGGACAACGACTGGCAACACGTGCAGAATTGGGAAGGCATGGATCTGGGTCCAATCTACGAGCGCACCAAGCCGGGCGCGATGGGTTCCTACACGGTCCGCTTCGAGGCGCCGAGCCAGAAGATCATGCTCTTCATCCGTGGCTGGAAGAAGTGGGCGATCACCGATGTCGAAATGGACTTCAACGTGGACGCCATCCGCATGACGGCGTGCTGGAGCGAAGAAGGCCACAAGATGATGCAGCCCGAAGGAAGAGAGCAGACCATGCCGCAGTCGGGCCAGATGCAACAGGGCGGGATGCAACAGGGTCAGATGATGCCCGAGACCCGACCAGGTAGCCAGGCGTGCCAATATGTCATTCGGAGTGGGGATTCTCTGGCTCGCATCGCTCGCGACCACGGCGTTTCAACCGAGGCGCTGGCCCAGGCCAACGACATCAAGAACCCAAGCGTAATCTTCGCTGGCAAGACGCTTCAGATTCCGGGCTGCCAGAAGGATAGCCCGGCAATGGGCCAAGAGCCGCAGATGCCACAAATGCCAATGGGCGGTCAGACGATGGCCGCAGACAGACAGCCCGAGCCGATGCAGCCGATGCAGCCAGCGCAACCCATGCAACCCATGCAACCCATGCCGAGCCAGACAATGGATCGCCAGCATCAACCAATGGGCGAGATGGGCGGTGGCATGAGCGGTGGCATGAGCGGTGGCATGATGCCGCAGCCTGACCGCACGTACAAGGTTCGCGCGGGCGATAGCCTGAGCGCCATTGCCGCCAAGTACGACACAACAGTCCACGCGCTGGCCGCGGTCAACAACATTGGCAATGTGAACATCCTCTACGTGGGTCAACTGTTGCAGATTCCTTAAACGAGAATCTCCTGCGCAACAGGCTGGCAGACGTGATTCTGGCAGAGCAAAGGGCCGTCGCACGATATGTGCGACGGCCCTTTGCTCTTTCCGCGGCAACCCAGGCTGTCAGTCTGCTGCTGCAAGGCAATCTCGCCTGGATATTACACAACGTGCCGTTGTTCTTTTCAGATCGACCGAGTTTGGCATAGAATAGCTTTGGCTCCCACGGCTAGCAATCTGGTCTAGGCTGGCGATCAATTCGTTGGTTACGCGGTCATCTGGCCACATTGCGCAATGTTACTTTAGGAGAAGATATGCAGGCTACAGCATCTCAAGGCAGAGGCACGAACAAGTCGGAGTGGGTCGGGATCGTCGCGAAGTATCACCGTCCCGACGTCCGCAAGAGCGTTTGGCAGGTCGTCAACACGGTGGTTCCATACGTCGTTCTATGGGTTCTGATGGCACTCAGCCTACAGATCGGATATTGGCTCACGTTGCTGCTTTCGATCCCTGCCGCCCTCTTTGTCGTCCGTATTTTTGTGATCCAACACGACTGCGGCCACGGTTCGTTCTTTCGCTCGCGCAGCGCCAACGAATGGGTCGGCAAGATGTGCAGCCTCTTCACATTTGTGCCCTTCTATTATTGGCGACGAACCCATGCTCTGCACCATGCTGGTGCAGGCGACATGGACGACCGGGGTGTGGGCGATTTCTATACGATGACGGTTGCCGAGTATTTGGCCGCGACCAAATGGGGGCGAATCAAGTATCGACTCTATCGCAACCCCATCACCATGTTTGTGGTGGCGCCGGTCTTCGTCTTCATCATTGGCTACCGATTTGATTTCTTGCGGCGCAAAGATTGGAAGAAAGAACGCCGCGGTTTGCTCTGGACCAATCTGGCGCTGCTGGCTCTGGTGCTTACGCTCTCGTATCTGATCGGCTTCAAAGCCTATCTGATGATCCAGTTGCCCATCACCATGATCGCCACCGGCATCGGCTCCTGGTTCTTCTTCGTCCAGCACAACTACGAAGACGCCTATTGGGCGCAGCATGACGAGTGGGACTACACCACCGCCGCACTTTACGGCAGCTCTTACTACGAACTCCCCAAGATCCTGCAATGGTTCTCCGGCAATATCGGTTTCCATCACATCCATCACCTCAGCCCCAAGATTCCCAACTACCTGCTGGAAAAGTGCCACATGGAAAACGCCATCTTCCAGACGCCGGTCACCTTGAATGTGCGCACCGGATTCCATTCCATGGGGCTGAGTCTGTGGGATGAGGAGAACAAGAAGATGATTTCCTTCCGCGAACTCAAGGAAATCGAGCGCGCCCAACTCGTTTCCGCCCAAGCAACCCCCTGATCTGCTCGATCGGCTGGATGACGCGCGCAACCAGAACAGGCCGCAACCGGAGACGATTCTGCTCTTCACCTTGCCGCAGCCCGCTCGCACACAGTGCGGCTGGGCTGCGGCAAAACATGCCAACCGACGATGCCCCCGATGAGACCGACGGCCAATAGCTTTGGCGGGTTGCTCCGCCATTTGCGCAAGCGCGCTGGCTTGACCCAATCCCAGTTGGCCGCAGCGGTTGGCTACAGCGTCTCGTTTATCTCATTCCTGGAACAAGACCGGCGTCAGCCCGATATCGCTTCTGTTGCCCAGAAGTTTGTCCCCGCGCTTCACCTCCAGCATGACGACCACCTGGCCAAATTGCTCATCGAATTGGCGGCTGCCGCGCGCGGCCAACGCCTCACTGCTTCGATCACCGTGCAACGCTCGACCACCGTTACTGTCCTCGAAGAGGTGGAAAGCGAACCCAGTCCACTGCCCCTGCCGCCCACCCAACTGGTTGGCCGGGATGCAGAAATCCAGGCGCTCTGCGCGCGAATCCTGGACCATCATGGCCGACTCTTGACCTTAACGGGGCCGCCTGGCGTGGGCAAGACCCGGCTGGCTTTGGCAATGGCCGGCCAACTTCGACCCATCTATCGAGATGGCGCCTGCTTCATACCGTTGGCCCAGCTCGACGAGAGCGCACTGCTCGCCCCAACGATTCTGACGCTGCTACAGATCGAAACCACAGATCGCGAACCACCTCTCTCTACCC
>JAAUPU010000437.1 GCA_012032975.1 Caldilineaceae bacterium
AAAAGATGGAGATCAAGGAGCGCTTCATGGCCCACTTCTGGCCGAGTCTGGAGGGCGGTACAATCTCGCCGGTCATCGATTCAGTCTACCCCATCCAAGAAGCCGAGGCCGCCCACGCGGTCATGACGGCTTCCCAACATATTGGCAAAATCGTTCTCAAGGTTCGCTAAGGCCAATCCAAAATTAAAAGCATCCACGAAGCGCGCCTGGAAGGCAACCGCCCTTGGGCGCGAAGGAACACCGAGATTTGACCTGGTTGTTCGTGCAGCTTCGTGGATAGCTATTTTCCCGCAATGGCTAAACAAACACCATGACCCTTTCAAATTCGCCCATCGTCCGCCTTCTCCAGTTGATCAGTGGTCAGCGTCGTCTTTATATGGCGCTGTCGATTCTCTTTGGCATTGCGTTTGCAGCCACGACCCTGGTCCCCCCCGCTGCTGATCCGTCGCCTGATCATCTGGTTGACCGACGGCGGCGGCACGCGCCAGAGCCTGCTGGCCATCACCGCAGGGCTGATCGTGGTCTATGCCGCGCGCGTCTCTTTCGCTACTTCTATGGTCAGTTCTCCCACATCGTCGCCTATATGGTGCTGGACGACCTGTTGGTGCGCGTCTATCGCCATCTGCAACGGCTCTCGCATCGCTTCTACAACAGCCAGCGCACAGGCTCGTTGATCGCCCGCTCGATCAACGACATCGAAGCCATCGAGGATTTTGTGGCCCACGGCGTGCCGGACATGGTGCTGGCGGTCGTGATCCCGGCGACCATGCTGGCCGTGCTCTACACCATCGACCCCTTTCTGACCTTGGTCGTGGTCATCCCGCTGCCGATTGCCGGCTTCATCATCTATCGCTTTACCAGCCAGATCCGTCAGGCGTGGCGACGGGTGCGGCTGGGCGTGGCGAATCTGGTCGCGCTGGTGCAGGATAGCTTTTCCGGCATCACCGAGATCAAATCCTTTGGCCGCGAGGAGAGCCAGGCGCGGCTGGTCGAGCGCCAGAGCGCCGAATTTCGCGATGCATCGCTGGCGGCCAATCGCATCTCGCTGGCGCCAGCCGGCATCGTCGAGTTCACCAGCGGCGTGGGCATCGTGCTGGCCGTCTGGTTTGGCGGCAGCTTTGCGCTGGAGGGCCGGCTTTCGGTGGCCGACCTCTTCGTCTTCATCGCCTACCTGGGCCACATCTACCAGCCCTTTCTCAAACTGCCGATATCGGCGACATGCTCCACAAGGCGGCCAGCAGCATCGAGCGCGTCTTCGAGTTGCTCGATGTGCAGCCCGACATCGTCAGCCCACCCCATGCGATCCTGCCCACGAATACGCGGCCAGACATCTGCTGGGAGATTGACTTCGATCACGTCACCTTTGGCTACACCGATGAGGCGACGATCCTCCACGATGTCAGCTTCACGGTGGGCGAGGGCGAGATGGTGGCGCTGGTCGGTGCGACCGGCGCGGGCAAGACCAGCATCAGCCGTCTGATCCCCCGCTTCTACGATGTGCAGGCGGGATCGGTGCGGGTGGGCGGCCACGACGTGCGCGACCTGGACCTGGACTTTTTACGCCGCAACACCGGCGCAGTGTTGCAGGATGTCTTCCTCTTCCATGGCACGGTGCGCCAGAACATCCTCTTTGGCCGACCCGACGCCAGCGAAGAAGAGATCATCGCCGCGGCCAAAGCGGCCAACGCCGCGGAGTTCATCGACGAACTGCCCGACGGATACGACACGCTGATCGGCGAGCGGGGCGTGCGGCTCTCTGGCGGGCAGAAGCAGCGCCTCTCCATCGCGCGCGCCCTGCTCAAGAATGCGCCGATCCTGATCCTGGACGAAGCGACCTCCTCGGTCGATGTGGAGACCGAGGCGCTGATCCAGCAGGCCTTCACCCGCCTGACCCAACACCGCACCACCCTGGTCATCGCCCACCGTCTCTCCACCATCCGCCACGCCGACAAGATCATCGTGCTCGACCAGGGGCGGATCATCGAAACCGGTTCACACGAACGTTTGATGGCGCACAATGGCGCTTACGCACGCATGGTGGCGGCGCAGGCCGTCGCCGGAGAATGGGAACTCGCACCGACTCTGGAAAGGAGCCACTAGACATGACACGGAAAATCGCACTCTTTGGGATGGATGGCTTTATCACGCCGATGATGAGATTCTTCGCCGCGGAGGGATCTCTGCCCACCTTCAGCCGCATGATCGACGAGGGCACGGTCAACCAGACGCTGCCCAGTTTCCCGGTCTGGACGCCGACCAACTGGGCCACGCTCAGCACCGGCGCGCACACGGGCACCCACGACGTGACCACCTGGAGCACCGAGATCGCGCCCGGCGTCTCGGTGGACAGCTTTGACGGTCGCGCCAACAAGGCCGAACGCATCTGGAATGCGCTGGAAAAAGCGGGGCTAAAGGGTGCGGCGCTGCATTATCCCGGTGCGCACCGTCCGGGTCCGAGGCCGGCTTTATCATCGACGGCTTTGGCCATCCCGGCCACGCCAAGACCGACTTCGAGGTCGCGGCCTGCCAGGCCTATTCCACCGCGAGCGAAGCCGCTTCGTCCGTGGTGATGGGTCACGACGGCGCGGCGGTCGGCGATGCGGCCCAGAGCGTGGAGCCGATCGCACCGCTTGGCCCGGCCACCGGTTGGACAAATCTGCCGGCCAGCGCATCCCCGCCGCTGGCCTCGCAGATCGCAGTTCGCGCCCGGTTGGGCGGCGAGGCCAACGAATTTCATCTGCTGGCCATCGACAGCGCGGGCAACGGCTATGACCGCCTGTTGATCTGTCGTGAAGCGGATGGCGATTCCACAATTGCACAGGCCGGGTTGGGCCAGTGGAGCGAGTGGGCCATCGAACCCTTCCACTTCGACGGCAGCCAGCAGCGCGCCTCGCTGCGCTTCAAACTGCTGGAAACTGACGCCCCGATGGCCAGCGCATGAAGCTCTATCGCACCCAGGTGACCTTTGCCGATGGCTTCACCTATGGCAACGAGGAACTGGCTCGCGAGTTGGTCGAACGCTTTGGTCCCTATCAGGAACATGCCTCGATGACGCCCTACACATCGGGCATGGTCGACTACGACACTGCGCTGGAGGAGTGCGAATATCAGGGGCTTTGGTTTGCAGATGTGGCCAACTATCTGCTCCACGAAAAAGGCTGCGCCTACTTCACCTGCCACTGGCATCTCTACGACTACATCAACCACATCCATCTGGACGGCGCGGATCCTGCCTGCCCGGGCTACAAGGCCGAAAATGCTGACGAGGTGCTGGACCTCTTCCGCCGCGCCTATCAGGTAGGCGACCGGGTGCTGGCTCGGCTCTGGCAGGCGGCTGACCAGGCCGCTGAGCAGAAGGGTGACGAGGTCTGTGTCGGCATCGTCGCGGATCACGGCGCATACCCGGACATCCGCATCGCCAACATCCGCAAGTTCCTCTACGACCAGGGTTTTCTCGTGCTCAAGCATGGGCCGGGCGCGGTGGCCGAAGACCAGGACCGGATCGACCCCGCCGAGATCGACTGGGAGAAGACGACCGCCTACATGAAACGCCGCGGCTTCGACATCACCATCAACGCCGAGCCGGGACCGGAGTTCGACGCCATCGAGCGCAAGCTGCTGACCGCGCTGCGCACCTGGGTGGATGAGGAGACCGGCCAAACGGTGGTTGCCATCGCGCTGCCCAAGCGCGACGCCTATCTGCTCGGTCAGTGGGGCGACCAGTGCGGCGATGTGATCTTCGCCTGGGATCATGGCTATGTCAGCGGCTATTACACCCAGTGGCTGAGTATTGTGGGCGGGGGCAATGTGGGTTCGCCCGAAGTCTACGGTGCGCATCACGGCGGCTTTCTGCCCACCGACAACGGTTTTTCGTCCAGCTTTGGCTCGCTGTTGCTGGCCGGTCCTGGCTTGAAACAGGGCTACTCGCGCCCGCCAGAGCGCCTCGGCTACATCCACGCCGCCGATGTCGCGCCCACAGTCTGCCACATTTTGGGAGTCGAACCGCCGGCACAAAGCCAGGGCGCGGTGGCGCGCGATCTTCTTGACGGCTGGGAGATGGTGCGCAGCAGATAGCGCGGGAAGGGCGCCAGCGGGAATCTAAACGTGCAGCAAATTGGGGTCGTTGCGGAGATGCGCCCAATCCCGACCGAGATAGGGAAGCGCTCCAATCTGGCATTTGGGCCAAATCCAAAATTAAAAGCATCCACGAAGCTCACGAAGGAACACCAAGATTTGACCTGGTTCTTCGTGCAGCTT
>JAAUPU010000438.1 GCA_012032975.1 Caldilineaceae bacterium
CACCGCGGCGGCCAGCCGGTTGCCCTCATGTTTCTTGAGCAATTCATAGCTGTTGTAGACTTGATCGCGGTTGATCAGCGTCAGCCCGGTCTCCGCGGCTGTGTCGCGTTCCATGCCACCATGCACCAGCGTAAGCGGGCCATCGCGGCGTTTCAAGACCAGCGCGGCTTCCAGTTGAGCGCCGTTGGTCAAGTAGTTCATGACCTGGTTGCCGCCTGAATCGCCCATCACCAGCAGCGCATCCAGATTGCGTTCGAGCATCAATCGATCAAGATCGGATTTCATGGGGTATCCTTGGAGGTAATATCCACCGATGACGCAGTTTTCACAGGTTCGTCCACGTCGTCTGCATCGTCCGTGAAATCTGTGAAATCTGTGGATGAATTAGACGCCTCTGCTGTAAGAAGACCTCTTTGCCACGAATTTCACGAATTGACACGAATTTTCTCTCTGGGGCCGACAAGTAAATTTGTGCTCATTCGTGAAATTCGTGGCTGAATACCTCTTGCAGCGCAGCCATTAGATTTGTAGCTCTACATCAGACACATTCGCGTTGGATGATAGAGGCTCCAAAGATGAATGTCAAAAGGACAGGGAATAAGCGATGGCAACGGTTGTAATTTTGGGCGCGGGTCTGATGGGCAGCGCATTCAGCACGCCGCTGGCCGACAATGGCCACGAAGTACGTCTGGTCGGTACCCACCTGGATGATGAGATTATCGAAGAGATCCACGAGAGCGGGGCGCATCCAGGGCTTCGCACCAGACTGTCTGAAAGGGTTCAGCCCTTCACCTATGACCGGCTGGATGAAGCCATGCAAGGCGCGGAGCTGGTCGTGGTTGGCGTCAACTCGCTGGGCGTCGACTGGGCCGCGATGATGCTCGGCCCGCGGCTGCCGGCCCATGTGCCGGTACTCTTCCTGACAAAGGGGTTGGAGGGAGACAAGCACGGCGTGCGCATCTTGCCCGACGTGTTTCGCGACGGTCTGCCACCCGGTCTGCGCGCCAATCTGCAGATGGCTGCTGTCGGCGGCCCCTCCATCGCGGGGGAGTTGGCTGTCCGTCGCCCCACCGGCGTCGTGTTGACCGGAGTGGATCAGCCGCTGCTCGACCGGTTGGCCGCCTGGCTGCGCACCCCCCTACTATCATGTGTGGACCCAGACCGATTTCGTCGGGGTGGAGTGGTGCGTGGCGCTCAAGAATGTCTACGCGCTCGCTGTCGCATCGTCTCTGGTCTGCTGGAGAAAGCCGGTCAAACCGACAACGCTGACACCACAGGCGCGCTCATGCACAACCAGGCCGCGGCCATTTTCGCCCAGGCTCTTTGGGAGATGAGCTATCTTGTCGAGTGGGCGGGCGGGAAGCGGGAGAGCGTGCTGAGTCTGCCCGGCGTCGGCGATCTCTATGTCACCAGCATGGGTGGGCGCAACGGTCGCATGGGTCGCCATCTTGGGCTGGGGAGATCGTATACCGATGCCAAAGTACACGAGATGCCGACGGAGACCATCGAAGGTGCGGAACTGGCGCTGGCCATCGGACCGGCAGTCGAGCTGTTGGTGATGGAGGAGAAGCTGGACGGGGCGCGCATCCCGCTCCTGCGCCACATGCTTCAGATCGTCTGCAACGAGGCGCCGGTGGCCATTCCCTGGGAGGCCTTTTTGCCGATGGCTGAAGCAGGCTGCGGTCCGATCCACGGAAGAATATGTCCGCAGATTTCTCAGATGGCGCAGACAAATCTGAGAAATCTACGTCATCTGTGAGGCGAAAACTCCTCACTCGGCGCTGACGTCGATGATCACCTTGACCACCTCGTCGGCATAGGCGTCGTTGAGCGCAAAGGCTTCTGCCGCCCGTTCCAGTGGGAAGCGATGGCTGACCATACAGCCCACGTCCACGATGCCCCGCTCGACCAGGCGAATCGCCCGCGGGTAGACATGCTTCATCCGTCGCGACATGCGGATGGTCAACCCCTTGCGCCGCGCGGTCGAATGGGTCATCGCAAATTTGTCCTCGCTGGGAATGCCGACCAACACCAGCCGTCCCCCCAACCTTGCCATCTCTGCACTCTGCTGGATCGACTGGTCGGCCCACGCCGCCTCGATGGCCACATCCACCCCGCGCTGTCCGGTGGCCGCTTGCACGGCTTGCACCGGATCCTGCTCTTTGATCTGGATGGGGATCGCGCCCAGTTCCGCGGCCAATGCCAACCGCCACGGATGCTGGTCGCTTACGAAGATCGGCTCGGCGCCCGAGGCGCGCACCGTCTGCAAGATGCTCAACCCGATGGGGCCGGCGCCGATGATTGCCACGCTGTCGGCCACCCGAATCTTGGCCAGGTCGGTGGCGTGGATGGCCACGCCCAGCGGCTCCAGCAACGCCGCGGCTGCCGCGTCAATCGAGTCTGGCACGGGAAAGCAACTGGCCGCCGGCACATGCATCCACTGGGACAGGCTGCCTTCGTCCGGGTAGAGGCCGCAGAAATGTAGCCGCCGACAGAGATTGGGGTCGCCCATCTCGCACATCTCACAGCGACCGCAGGGCTGTGCCGGGTCCACCGCGACGCGCATTCCAGGCAGAAGCGGGCGGAACTCGCCATCCAGCCCATCGCCCGGCCCGACCGCTTCCACCACGCCGGCAAATTCGTGGCCCAGGGTGAGCGGCGCCTGAAGCTGGGTATCGCCGATGCGTGCATCCTGATAGCTGTGTAGGTCGCTGCCGCAGATGCCCACCGCGGTGACGCGCAGAAGCACCTGCTCTGGCCCGGGCGCTCCGGGATGCGCCACCTCTTCGACCCGCAAATCCTTGCGCCCATGCAGACGCGCCGCCAACATTTTTGCTGCTGCCATATTCAACCGTTTTTCTCGTATCTCTCGGGTCAAGACTACTTGCTGAAACAATTCTGGTTTCACGCTGCTCACCTCGCAGGTTTGAGCGTGACAGAGCGAACTTCGCCATCGGCACTTTCAATCCAGATGGTCACCGTTCTGTGCCCTGTGGCATTATACCCCATGCCGGAATTTCTGTTCGATGCTTTGCGTTTTTCTGATCAAGTAGAGTGTTCGAGTATAGCACGCAGAAACGCGCCGCGGCAACGGAGAAGACTGCAGATACATTGTCGGAGAGCCGACAGAAGAACCGCCTTGGCAACCGTAAGATGAGCCTGTTTGTGATAAGTTTCTCAAATGTTCCGGTTTCGCATTGGCAAGGAGTGGCAAGATGGCGGTGAACTCAGAAGCGCTTGGCATCGATCCAGCAGAGCAGTCGGTGGCTGAGACAATCGTTGCCGAGGGCAGAATGGAAGGGACGGCTGGCGCGCCATCTGCCGGGGCCAAAGAAGTCCTGATCCGGCTGGAAGGATTGAGCAAGAGCTATCTCGAAGCGGGTGAGGAGCGACCCGTGCTCAACGCCCTGGACCGTGAGTTTTATGGCGGCGAGTTTGTCTGTCTGCTGGGCAAGTCGGGCAGCGGCAAGAGCACTCTGCTCAACCTGATCTCTGGCATCGATGCGCCGACCGACGGCCATGTGGTGATCCGTGATCAGGCGGGCGAGGTTCGCCTGACCGCACTCAGCGAGCACGAACGCACGCTCTTTCGCCGTCGCAACATCGGCATCATCTTCCAGTTTTTTAACCTCATTCCCACGCTGACGGTGTTGGAAAATGTCACCCTGCCGCTGGAACTGGCCGGCGGCAAGGGGCGGAGCGCGGGCAGCAGCGCGCTCATGCCAGCGCGCTGTTGGAGCGAGTTGGGCTGGGTGACCGACTCCAGACCTACCCCGACAAGTTGAGCGGCGGCGAACAGCAGCGGGTGGCGATTGCCCGTGCTCTCGTCCACGACCCGCTGCTGATTTTGGCCGACGAGCCAACCGGCAACCTGGATGAAGACACTGGGGAGACGGTGTTGCATCTGCTGCTGGAACTGACGCGCGACGCGGGCCGGACTCTCTTTATGGCCACCCATGCACCGATGTGGCGCAGCGGGCCGACCGGGTGCTGCATCTTGACCATGGCAAGCTGGTCAGCGATCAGGTCTGGCGCGCACGCCACGCAGGCGAAGTGTGAGGGGCCAGCCATGAAAGAGACCACTTCTCTGCCGGTGCTGTTGCGCCTTTCCTGGCGTCATGTGTTGCGCCGGCCCTTGCAGAGCTTCTTCTTCGTCATCGGCGTGGCCATCGGCGTCGCGATGATCGTCGCCATCGATCTGGCCAACGGTTCGGCAGAACGCGCCTTTACGCTGGGCACAGAGACCATC
>JAAUPU010000439.1 GCA_012032975.1 Caldilineaceae bacterium
TAGCGCAGGTGCAGAGTCGTCCACGAAGAGCCTAGTCCGCGGGCGCGTAAGGCCAACATCAGCGACCAGGCCGCAGGCAGGATCGAGCCATAGAGCGAAGCCTGCGCGAGCGAATTGACGGCATCTGGCCGCCCCTCGATACAGGCAATGATCAGTACCGGAACTTCGTGCATGTGCCGGGCCAGATACATGGCGGAGTCGGCTACGCGTCCGCTTCTGCCAACCCGTGCTTGCGGGGCCGGCGTAGCTGGTGTGGATTGCTGTCTGGCATAGGTGAGGAATGACTGGAGGTAATAGTCGCCAATCACCGCTCGCTTGGCCACATCGGTGATGACCATGAAGTGCCAACCCTGGCGATTGGAGCCTGTCGGCGCCTGGATTGCAATCTCCAGACACTCCTGGATTAGGCCGGGCGGAACCGGTCGCGTCAGGTCTAGTCGTTTGCGCACGGAGCGGGTCGTGGTCAAAAGGTGGTCGACGTTTTGAGGTCCATCATTGTCTCCTGGTGTCACTGTTGGTGGGTCTTTGCCTCCAGTATACATCAGCCGACCCGGGCCGCCTGAATCCACTCTGTCGCGCCTTGCAGTGGCCTTGGCCGTCCGCTATACTCGCTGCACCTCGTTCAACACGCACTCCATTTCACGAAAGGCAGAACCATGCGTTTTTCCAATCTGATTACCGCGGTGGATGTACACGCTGGTGGTGAGCCAGGCCGCGTCATCACCGGCGGCGTGCTCGATCCGCCTGGCGAGTCCATGTTCGAGAAGATGCGCTGGCTGGCCCAACATCGCGACGACCTGCGGCTGCGAATGCTGCGCGAGCCGCGGGGTTATCCCGCGCTGTGCTGCAACGTGATCCTGCCGCCGACCCATCCCGACGCCGATGCCGGTTTTGTGATCATGGAGCAGGTGGAGTATCCGCCCATGTCTGGCTCCAACACGATCTGTGTGGCGACTGTGCTGCTGGAAACCGGCATGGTCCCCATGCGCGAGCCGACAACCGAACTGACGCTGGAGACGCCAGCCGGTCTTGTTGCCGTCACAGCCAACTGCAAAGATGGAAAGGTCACCCAGGTGACCTTTCAGAACGTACCTGCCTTTGCCCTCCATCTGGATGCCGTGATCGATGTGCCTCATCTGGGCAGGGTCATGGTCGATGTGGCATGGGGTGGGATGTTCCATGTACTGGCGGATGCCGAGCCGCTGCACATTGCCCTCGTCCCAGAGAATGGCCGCGAGATTGTGCGTGTCACAGAGATGATCAAGGCCGCCGCCCGGGAACAGCTTACGGCCATCCATCCGCAGAATCCTGCCATCCGCGACGTAACCATCGGCCAGTTGGTCGGACCGGCGACTCTGCCTGGCGCGCATCTGAAGAACGCCACGACCGTCTCCAGCGGCATCTTCGACTGGAACCGACCGGAAAGCTGGACCGGTGTGCTCGATCGTTCGCCATGTGGCACTGGCACCTGCGCAAAAATGGCGATTCTGCACGCCAAAAGCTTGCTCGCGCTACACGAAGACTTCCACTACGAGGGAATTCTGGGGACGGTTTTTAGCGGGCGGTTGGTGGAGGAGGTCATGGTCGGCGCCTATCGCGCGGTGACGCCGACGTTGAGCGGCCAGGCGTGGATCACGGGGATCGCCAACTATGTGGTGGACCCAGGCGATCCATTTCCAGATGGGTTTACGGTTGGTGATATCTGGGGATGAGGACGCCCAGGCTTACACAAACCAGCGCGCATAGAGGAAAACCGTCGCGTACAGGAGCGTGCCCAGGCCCAGCCAAAGCGCAATCCAGATGTACACTCGTCGCGCACGGACGGTCAGTTCACCGTTGGCAGCGCCGGCACGCAGATAGCCCTCCAGATAAAAGATCAGGAAGACCCAGACAGCACCAGCGATATAGATAAAGAGGCGGTCGATGGCCCGCAGCCCGGTCGGCAACCATTCAAGCACGATGTACCACTGGGTGATCGCCGTCCGCATGACCAGAATGCCAAAGCCGGTCAGAAGAATCGCCACGAACCAGAGCGAATAGGCCACGCAATAGCTGATAAACGTCTGCATGGGTCTGCGGGGTGTTTCATGATTCATCGGTCGGTCAACCTCTATCGGCGCCGCTCACTTGGGCGGACCCATAATAAAAAGTATCCACGATGGGCGCCAAGGAACACTAAAATATGGGCTGTTTCTTCGTGGCACTTCGTGGATGGTTATTCTCCGGCATTGGCCTCAGGTGACTTCTCGCTTGGCCTCGCGCAGCTGCTCGAATTCCGGTCGCGCTTTGTAAAAATCATCAAGCGGAAAGCAGCCGGAGATCATGCCATTGCGCGGCGCGGTGGTGCAATCGCTAAAGGTGCGGCACAACTGCCTTCGCTGAATGGGCCGACCGGCCAGCACATCCGCGGCAAATTCGGGATAGCTCAAGATCAGGCGACCGTAGCCCACGCTGTCAACCCAGCCGTTGCGCACCGCGGCCTGCGCCACATTGGGCAGCCACTCTTGCAGATAGGAATAGCCGCTGCCCACATAGATCAGCTCTGGGCGCGCACGTTTGAGTCGGGCCACCGCGTCGATCTGGCGGGCCACACCCACCAACGGGTCTTCGGGCGGCTGATAGCCATCCGAAGGGGGGAAGAGCGCGGGCCGTTGGATATGCGGATTATAGTAGGGGCTGCCGGCGGTGACGCAGACGAGTTGGATATCCTGTTCAGCCAGCAGGTCGAGGAATGCAAGGCTTTCCGCAAGGTCGATTGCCAGTCCGGTCTCATCTCCACCGAAGGCATAGGGATAGATGCCGCCGTCGTTCGCCGGAATGCCCCGTCGTTCAGCCTCTGGATCCGGCTGGAAGGGCACAAAATCGAATGCGCTCAGACGGACGCCGATGTCGAGTCCAGGCGCCTCGTTGCGGATACCGGCGACGATCTCGCGCAGGAAGCGGGTGCGGTTGGCAAAGCTGCCGCCAAACGCGCCGTCCCGGTCGACCGCGCTGAGAAACTCATGGCCGAGGTAGCCGTGACAATGCTTGATATCGACAAAGGCGAAGCCCGCTTCTTGCGCCAGCAGAGCCGCGGCCACAAAGTCATCGATCAACTGCCAGATCTCGTCATCGCGCATCAACCCATGATCGGGCGATAGCCCAAAACGGCTGTCCAGGATCGGATGGTGGTAGAGGATCTGCGGCTCCATGGCGCGCCTTGTCGAACGGCCTGGCGAATCGACCGGATGGGTCAGTTGCAGCCCGACGAGCAGATCGTCGCTTGCGCCAAAGGCTTGCTCATGCGCGCCGACCAGCCCGGCAAGCAGATCGGCATAGTCGCCGACGAACTCCGGGCGCATGACCAACTGGTTGGGATTGGCCCGGCCATCCGCTCGCACCGCGACGGCTTCGCCGCCCCAGATCAGCTTGGCGCCGCTGCGGCCAAAGCGTTGCCAACGACGGCGCACCAGTGCACTGGGCCGGCCATCTCCATCGCCATCCCAGCCTTCCATCGGCAGGATGCAGAAACGGTTGCCGATGGTCCGGTCGCGATAGGTCAATGGCTTGGCCAAGGGCGCGTCGGCCCCCTGCGCCATCTCCGCGTCGAAGGGCAGCGTGATGCCCAGTTCGCGGAGATGGGCCAGAAATGTCTCGGCAGTTCTCAGTTGCGCCACGCGGGGAATCTTCATTCGCTCTTTCCTGCCTTGCGTTTTCTAAAGTCGTCGCAGATGAAATCCACCATCTACGTTGATGATTTCACCGGTGGAGAAGGGCAGCAGATCCTGGGCAATCGCCGACACGGCGCGCGCGATGTCGTCGGGTTGGCCCCAACGTCGGATGGGCGTCAGACCATCTTCGATCAGCGCATCGTAGGTGACCTTGACCTTGCTGGTCATGTCGGTCTCGGTGACGCCTGGCCGAATCTCGTAGACGTTGATGCCGTGGGCGGCCAGTCGTTCGGCAAAGAGCGCGGTCATCATGCTCATCCCCGCTTTGGAGATGCAATACTCGCCGCGGTTGGGGCTGGCGGTATAGGCGCTGATCGAGCTGATGTTGACGATCATGGGTCGCTCGATGAGCTGTCGTTGGAGCAGATCGATCATGCTCCTGGCAACAAGCTGGCTGAGGAAGAATGGACCTTTGAGGTTGACGTCCATGACCTCGTCATAGCTCTCTTCGGTCGTCTCCAAGAGGTCCAGCCGCACCCGCGGCGCCATGCCCGCGTTGTTGACCAGCAGGTCGATGCGGCCAGCCGGCGTCAAG
>JAAUPU010000440.1 GCA_012032975.1 Caldilineaceae bacterium
GCTGGTCTAAACGCACGCCTGCTGCTGATCGGCCATGTGGCAAACGCGTTGGGCGCTCGACCATTACGTCGATGGCGTCCCGCTCGAGACCCTCATCCACGCGGACTTTGCCTGGAGGGAAGGGTGGGAATATCATCGGACGTAGATCGGATTGCTGAAGATCCACCCGCGTGGCTTTCCCCAGCCTTCTCGCCAGACCTCGACTCGATAGACGCCCGAATCGGCCTGGTCGTGGCAAAGCTCGTTGCCTCGGGCCGTGGCGATCACCTTGCCATTTCGCAGCAGCCGGATTTCGCCAGCCTTGGGCGTCTGCACCCAGAAGTGGGTTGTTTTCTCAGGGGCTGGTCTCTCCAGCGTATCGCCCATGATGGCATCTGGTTCGCTGTCTGCATGTGGTTTCGCTGGCGAGGCGCTTTGCCAGGCTGCGAAGCGAAAGCCTCGGGTCGGTGCAATCAGGTCATAGCCGATCCAGCAATGACCGTGACGCATGGCGTCCAACACCAGCGACCGGTCGTGGGCCACTGCTTCGCCATTGGCTCGTCCGTTGCCATTCGCGCCGAGAAAGGGTTCTTGCACCAGAATGTGTGTGTTGAGCGCACGGGCGCAGTGAGCATAGGGCAGGAAGCAACGACGAAGCAGCCCAACTTTCAGCTTGAAGGCATGGACATCTGTCCCACCGATGGCGACCACGGGACGCTCTTGCGTCAGTTGATCCCACTTGCGCAGCATCGCCGGCACAGGACCGGTCATGAAGAAGTTCGGGAAGTAGGCCAGCAGCAGCGAGCGAGGTTTGGATGTGGAGTAGCGGCGAAAACTTGACATATAGTTCCAAAGTTCGACGCCGGTATAGCCAGTTACATCCCAATCTTCCCAACTGAAGTGCCGCGGCAAGATTTTGGTTGGTTCCTCGATGGGGTGGGCGAGAAACGACAGCCCTTGTTGCTCGCGCACGGCATCGATAAGTTCCTGGGGCTGTGGGGCAAGCGCCGCGACATTCTCGTGGATGCCGAGGCAGAGCAGGTGGCTTCGTTCAGGCTCACGGTTGGGGTTGTGGACCTCTTGCCCCACCAGGGTCAGGACGCCTTTTCGATACCCCTCTTCCTGTTCGCGAACCAAGACGTTGTGGTCGGTCACATAGACAAAGTCGATGCCTGCCGCGTGCGCCGCGCTGACAAGATCTTCGAAGGTGCCAGTGCCGTCGCTGTAGGTCGTGTGCATATGCACATTGCCATAATATTCAAAGAGCATGAGCCTCCCTCGAAAAAATATGAACCATTCCGCGCCGCCGACCTGCCGAAGCGAGAGGCTGTCTCTTCCATGTGGGCGTCAAGTGGCTGGGAATGGCGGTGGTCGGTCTGGAGTTGTCAACCCGGCAGCGGGAGCGGCGGGTATTTGCGCCCGCCGTCGGCTTCTTCTTGCGCCCGCTGGGCTTCGTCTGCTGCTATCTTTTCTTGCGCGCGTTGGCGGGCGCGAAAGCGCTTGCGTTCTTTGGCGTGCCATTCAGAGGCATCGACCATCCCCACGACCGAGCGAGCAAAGACCAGGAAGCCGGTGTGCGCCACCATGGCATCGTCAGGCCGCAATCGCTCTGGCGCGGCTTTGTAGCCTCGCAATAGCAACTCTTCCACGCTGATGTCCGCAAAGCCCTTGCGCTCCAACCCGGCGATCAGGTCGCTCACCTGATTGGTGGTTGGGATCAGACTCGCGAAGAAGCCACCGGGACGCAAAGCCTCGCTCACCTGATCGAGGTGAAGCCACGGTTCGCGCACATCCAGGAACAGCGCATCCGCGTTTTTTTGACGAAAGCCGTCCAGAATCGTAGCCTGAAACATCTCTACATAACGCAACAGATCGACTCGCTCAAGATTGCGGCGGGCCAGGCTGTAGATGTCTGGCCGGGTTTCGTAGGTGTAGACGATGCCGGTTGGTGCCACCGCCCACGCCAATGCGATCGTCAAGCCGGCGCTGCCCGTGCCCGCCTCGATCACGCGACTGCCCGCACGCAGACTCATGCGATGAACCAGATACGCGGCGTCTTTTGGATAGATGATCTGCGTGCCGCGCTTGATCTGCTTGATCAGGTCGCTGAGCGAGGGTTCGAGCAGCAAGGCGCGATGCTCGATCCGACTCGCGACCACCGCGCCGAAGGGCTGACCGATCAAGTCGTCGTGGTCAAAGACGCCCCAATGGGTGTGAAGCCGTTGACGCGGCTTGAGCTTCACCAAATATCGTTTCTGGTCGGAGGTGATCAGCAGCACCAGATCGTCCGCTTGTGCGCATTCACCTCGCGTGCCAAACCAGCCAGAGGTCGTCGATTGTTGAGGCTCAGCCGTAGCGGTCAAAGCGTGCATCCTGATCGGTGAATTGAAGGTCATTCCTGGCGCGAGCCGGTTCTGCGTGCAATTCGACTGGCCGGGAAAGTCGGGCTGAATTATACAGTACGCACGGGTCGCATCCAATTGCTTCGGTCATTTGCCGCCAGGAATCTCTCATCGGAGTGCTCGCGCTGCATCGATCTCCAGGGCTTTTCAAGAGTCGCAGGAGCGGAGAACTCCCATTGCTGGTAGACTAGCGATTGACACGAATCGTCAGCCAACAAAGCGAGTTCAAGATGAAGTCTACTATAGTCTTGGAAGAGATCGAGATACCAATCGAGGTCATGCAGGCGGATGCGGAGACATCATACGAATTGCTGGCACAGATATAAGGATGGACGGAAAGCACGGGGCAAGCGATACAGTGTGGCACTGGTAACGCCCGACCCGATCAAGCTCTCGACCTGATTCGCCATCCCATCTGACTTTTGAAAAGCCTGTGCTCCTCCTTCATCGTTTCATTGAAATCGGTTACAATTAGCCGAATGGCGCGGCGAATCTCGAATACATGGACGAATGAGACCGCAGGCCAAGACCTGAACTCTGTGGCGGTACAAGCGATCTATCTCAGCGCCACGCGTATTTCCGAATGCGAGGTGATTCATCATGTCCATAACAGAACTAATTCCTTTGGTCGAGTCATTACCTCAGTCAGACAAACTGCGATTGATGCAAGTTCTTCTGTCACAATTCGCCCGTAATGAAGGTGTCCTGCTCCGGGACGTACCCGAAACGAAAAACAACCGCGGTCGATACATGGCATCGGTTCTCCAACGAATGGCTGATAGAGAAGCTCTCCCTATGATTTCCGATCCGGTGGCCTGGCAGCAAGAGGCTCGCGAAGATCGTCCGCTCCCTGGCAGGGAATAATCCATGCTTCTCGACAGCAACATCATCATTTACGCAGTTCGACCAACATTCGCCGGACTGCGTGAACTGATTGCCGAACACGCCCCGGCGGTATCTGTCGTCAGCTATGTGGAAGTCCTTGGATACCATCGGTTAACTGATGAAGACAAGCAGGATTTTGTAGATTTTTTCAACACGGCTGAGATATTGCCAATTTCGCAGGATGTACTCGAGAAAGCAACGCATCTACGCCAACAGCGCAAGATGTCTCTCGGCGATTCGATCATTGCGGCGACCGCTGTTGTGCATAACCTGATCTTGGTCACAGCCAATACCAAGGATTTCGAATGGATTCCGAATCTAGAATTGCTGAATCCAATAAGGCAGTCGGCAACTGATACTACATAGACTGAGTCTGTGGACCCCCAATCACTGCGACAACCAGAAGATCTTTCCAACATCTGCACGCTTTCTCCACTGATGTTTAATCAGAAAAGCTTGGCCAAAATGTACGTGACTTTGGCTCAAAGCCAAGTCGCTTTGGAATCCACATCTGGAAACCTGCCGAAGCCATCTGAGGATAAGAAAGAACCTGAAAAGCCCTGAACGATCTGAATTTTGAATTGACACATCTCTTGGCCCTGTGTACAATGTCGTTGTATTTGCGCCTAACCGGCTGAAATGGGTCGCCGTCTGAACAAACAGTGATGTATGTGCTTGACCTCTTGGTAACCCACAGTAGCTTGGCGGCCCACAGTATCCTCGCAGAGTTTCCATGATTGCTCGAAGTTGGTCGTAGGCAGAGTCTGAAATAGTGCTTCGTGTTTCAAATCGGGGGTCAGTTTTTGCGCCCCTGCTTGATTCCTGCCAGAATTGATAATCCTGTTTCTTCATCCATTTATTCCGATCGCATCATCACCACGGTTATAGGAGGAACGATCTATGCAGAGTAACCGATTCGGGCTGTGGCTGACACTCATCATGATTGTGTCGGTTGTATTGGCCGGTTGCGCCCCCC
>JAAUPU010000441.1 GCA_012032975.1 Caldilineaceae bacterium
GTAGGGGATAGTGACGCGTCGATTGGTCTCCAGCCGTGGCCGCCAAAAGTCATCGCGAATCGCGACGGCAGTGAAGGGTACAGGCGAAATCGGATAGTCGCTGGTCATGTCCGTCATGTCATGTCCGTCATGGACTTCTCGCTGTGGCTGATATGAACTCGGGAGGGGCGCACCATGCCATCTATTCTGCATCAGTTGGGGAGCAGATCCCAATTGATGATGCACATGGACCCATTACCAATTCGTGTGACTGCCGTCCGGCTTGTGGAAGTGGGGCATGTCTGTCAGCGAATGGGGATGGGCGGCGGCCGCGATTTCGTCGAACTCGACGCCCAAGCCAGGGCGAGTCGGTAGCGGAAACGAAGGACCGTCCCGCTCCAGCATCACCGGGAAGATATCGGGCGCGCTCTCGTTGATGCCTGCGTTGAACTCGACCCAGGCGAAGTTGTTGACGGCAAAGCACATGTGGACGGTGGCCGCGGTGCAGACAGCGCCCAGCGGATTGTGGGGCATGATGTCGATGTAGTGGGCCTCGCTCCAGCCGGCGACCTTCATGGCTTCGGTCAAGCCGCCGATGTTGGAGACATCCAGCCGGCAGAAGTTGGTCAGCCCCTGCTCGATATAGGGGCGCGCCTGCCACTTGCTCGACCATTCCTCGCCGATGGCAAAGGGCACGCCGGTCATCTGGCGCAGCATGGCGTAGGCTTCCGGCGTCTCGTCGCGGATCGGCTCTTCCAGGAAGGCCATGGAGCCGATGGGCGCCTGCTGGCAGAAAGCGGCCGCCTCGGCCACGCTGAGGCGGTGATGATATTCAACACCCAGCGGGATCGCCTTGTCCAGCTTGGCGCGCAGTTCGCCCAGAATCTCGACGGTTTCAGCGATCGAGGCGCGCGGCTCGAACATGTTTCCGGCGTCGGGGTCGGCTTCGTGCAGCGCCTTGGCCCAGCCGGGGATCGGCGTGGTGGCGCCAAGGCGCAGGCAAGGCCAGCCTTCGTCGATCCGCTCCTGACAAATGGCGAGACAATCTGGGTTGCTCATTGAAACCGTGGGAAAGCCAAAGACCCGTTCGCGACAAGCGCCGCCCAGCAGCTGATAGACCGGCACGCCCAGTTTCTTGCCCATGATGTCCCAAAGCGCGATGTCGATGGCGCTGATCGCCCCGGTCAAAACCCGCCCACCCTCATGGTAGTTGCTGCGGTAGCATTTCTGCCAGATGTGCTCGATGCGCATCGGGTCCATGCCGATCAGGAAGCGGCTGAAATGTTTGACCGCCTCCGACTCTGCCAATTCGCGCGAGGAGCAGCCTCCCTCGCCCAGGCCGTAGATACCTTCGTCGGTCTCCACCTTGACAACGAAGATGTCGCGCGCCGCCTTGAGCGGAAAGGTCTTGATCTCTGTGATCTTCATGTGCTTCCTACCCCTTTCAGTTCGTCATGATAGAAATGGAAACAGAATCTGTTGTCGTCGATCTGCCGGTGCGATCCCGCTGCTGCATTGGCAAGAGTGCATCAGCCCAGATTTCTATCCTCGCGGCGTATCTGTTCTTCCAGCTCTCTCAGCCTGTTGCGCAGTTCGGCCATGGATGTTGCGTGGTCGGACTCCTGCTGTTCCAGGAGTTGTTTGATCGCTACCAGCTGGCATGTGGATCGGAGTGCGTCGGACCGGAATCGAGATAGTCGATCCTGTCCTGCTTTTGTCGCTGTTCGATAAATGTCTGCGCAAAGAAGCTCGTCATGACCGTGAAGATGCCAACGCCCACGATCATCGCAAAGAGCGCCACAAAGCGGCCCTCTGTCGTGACAGGATACTTGTCGCCATAGCCAACCGTGGCAATGGTGACAAACGACCACCACATCGCATCGTCTGCGGTGAGGATGTTGGCGTTTGGCGCATCATGTTCGGTTTCGATGATGAGGATACTGCTGATCTCCAGGACCAGCAGCGCAGCGAGAAGGACAGCCAACATCGCGCTCTGTGCGCTTTTGCGGATGACCACGCGCTCTATGTCCTCAAAGTCTGTGCGCTGCAGGCGACGTGTGGCGAGCCAGAACCAGATGATGCGAAAGATGCCAGTAAAAGGAAACGGTATGCTCCCGATAACGACGAGGTAGCCGTGAAAATCCAGGAGAAAGCGCCGATCCGGCATTTTCCAGATTCGGTACACCGCGTCTGCGAAAAGGAAGGGGGCAATAATAACTACATTGACCGCAAGTGCGATTCGCACCGCCGCCTCGGTGTCAAGCACGACGATCAGAAACGAATTGGCGACCTGGATCAGGGACATTGCCAAGACGAAAAGCTGATAATGGGCATGGATTACAATCTGCTCGACCTGGTCCGCAGATTTCTGTTCTTGGCGTTTGGAGCGTTCGGAACCAGCCATGATACGTCCTGGGTTGGAGAGAGATACTTGAGCAAGTAGGAGAGATATGCAATGTGATGGTACAGAAGTTCGCTATACGACACAAATTGGCGTTACATGGTCAGCTAAAGTTGCTTCATCGGCGTTGACAATCGGCGTTGACAAAAAGAATTCCCCTTACATGCGTCGTTGCTATCACGCATGTAAGGGGAATGTGCTTCGCTGAGCCTGCGAGCAGCTCGCTCTGTGTACCCCCGACAGGACTTGAACCTGTGCCTCTGGCTCCGGAGGCCAGCGCTCTATCCACTGAGCTACGGGGGCTCAGGATGGCTCATTTTATACCACACCAGGGAACCCAGAGCAAACCAAGTTTGATGCCATCGGGTGCGATGCTATAATCAGGCCATGTATCTAGATCGCACCTATCGACCTCGCCGAAAACGCAAAGGCCTCTCCCGTTTTTGGCCTTTGATTCTGCTTGCGATCATCGCGATTGTGCTCTACGAACAGCAACCGAGATGGCTGGTGGGTGCTTCGTTTCAGCCCACCCCCGTGCCCACACGCAGCGCCGTCGCCTTTTTGTCCGACGCAGAAATCGCCTTGATCACCGGCAACATCGGCTCGGCCATCGAAGCCTTCGAGCAGATGGTGCGATTGGAACCTCAGAACCCCCGCCCGCTCATCGAACTGTCCCGTCTCTACTTGACCCTGCGCGATTTTGACCAATCTGAACGGATGGCGCGTCGAGCGGTGGAAGTTGCGCCAGAAAGTGCAGATGCCCTGGCCGCATTAGGGCGCATTTTGGATTGGCGCGGTGACCTCGAGGGCGCGCTGAATTATGCGCTTGACGCTCTCGAAATTGAGAACGACAACGCCACCACGCTGGCCATCCTGGGTGAGATATACACCGATGTGGGCAACTGGCCGGTTGCTGAAGATTACCTCCAACAGGCCTTGGAACTGGATGGCCGCAATGTTCTTGCCCTGCGCAATCTGGCCTACTATCACGAAAATCTGGGCGAATATGAGGCCGCGCTCGAAGCCTTTAACCGGGCGATTGAAATTGCGCCCCATCGCTTTGATCTGTACATCGAAAAAGGGCGCCAGTATCGGATAGGACTGCTGGACTACGAACTCGCCAATGCCGCGTTTCGCCAGGCGGTCGAGGCATACGAATCGGCTGTGACGCTGGACGCACTGGGCGATGGCCTGTACAACAGCGGCGACCACCTGCAAGCGGTGCGCGTGTTACGCCAGGCGGTCGAACTGGACCCAGAATATGGCCCCGCACAGGTCCATCTAGGCATGGCGCTTTATGCGCGGCGAAATTATGAAGACGCCGCGCCCCATCTGGAAAAGGGGCTGAATCTGGTCGGCGATTCTGCACGAATCGAGCAGATCTACACGCTGGGCCTGGCTCACATCTACAAGAACCCCACCGAATGTGACAAGGCCCAGTTTTGGTTGCGCAAGGCGCTGGAGATCGACCCGGAAAGTGGTCCGTCACTGGAAGGGCTGGCGCTATGCACCACTTCTTGACCCGCCCACATATCAGCTTCTACGTGGTTCGCCATGTGCGCAGCAGGAGTAGGACGTGCCCGCTCGGCAAACATAGACGCGCGTTGAACCCGGTATGACACTCAGACGCTCGCGGCTAAAATCTGACCTACCCACAACGGCAACGCTCTCCTCGTCACAAGGACAGGACGAGCGCGAACCCGAAGAGATAGGCCCAGAGCCTGAAGAGCGCGACGCTGCGGATGTCAAACAGGAGCCTGCTCGCCCACGGCGCAGCACCGCACGCCGCACCATGACCAGCAAGCGCCGCATTCAGCGCCGCGCCACGCCGCTGGAAGTACTGCAACTGCCCATCCAGGCGG
>JAAUPU010000442.1 GCA_012032975.1 Caldilineaceae bacterium
CTTTCCTCTCTGTGGCAGTCGGTGATTCACAATTCGCAATTCCCCATTCACCATTCAAACTTCGCCATAATGAAACAATACCACCCGACCCAACCATCCCACCCAGCCCGGATCGATATCCAGCCCGGCGCGGCGGATCGACAGGTCGACCTGCGCCATCGAAAAATGCAGATCGATGTGCGTCTGCGTGTGGTGAAGCCAGGCTGGCCGCAGCACGATCTCGGCCAGGTCCAACCTGGTATAGAGCGCGCACCAGCGCTCAAGCGCCGTCAGCCAGAGGCCGACGCCATCCTGAACACGCCACTCAGCTTTTTTGTGGATGGGCGCAATCTCTATCCGTAACTTGCGCCAGCCGGCCAGAGGCTCTAACGCCGGCAGTTTGATATCGTCAATTTCCACATCGCTTTCACCATCGACTTCAAGGGTCAGCCAGATCGGATCGTCGTCGGCGACCGCCAGCCTGCCGCAGATGGCCGTCAGCAACCGGCCAGACAATTGCGCATCGGCCCATGCCGGGTGCTCGCGTAGCCAGTTCTCAAAACCCAATTGTCTCAGCGCGGCTGCCAGAAAATAGAGACCGCCCGCCTGGGTTCGCAACAGGTCTCCACGCCAATCTTCGGCGGGTAGCGTCTCGACGATTTCTGCCTGCTCGGCCTGTTTCTGAGCAGGCGTTTCTTGGGGTTGTTCGGAGGTTGCAAGAATGGACGAATCGCTGGTTTCTTCCGGCGAGTTCAGCCGAGGTTTCTGGACGGTCGGCGTTGCCTGTTCTACATCGCGGCCCGCTGGAGTCGTTTGATCTTGATGCGGCTCAGCTTCGGTACGCTCGCCGATTCTGCGCGGTGCGGGCGACGTGTCTCCGGTGCTGTCGAGCCGCGCTGTCCGAGCAGGTCTGCCGGAACCTGTGGTGCTGTCCGGCAGACGTTGGGCTGCTTCCGCCGGCGATTCCATGACTTGTGCGATCCAGCCGCGGCCGGCGCGCGAGAGGTCGGATTCATCCAATCGTGTGGGCTGTTCGACCGCCAGCAAGATGTTGGCCAGCCATTGGCTACGGGTGTCACGGTCGCCCCAGCGTCGCAGCCAATCGACCAGTATGGGCGTAAAACGGGAGCGAACGCGTGGCGGACGTTGGGGCAATGATTCCAGCGGATCGGGAACGGTTTTCCAGCCGCAGCGCCCCAGCAGAATCTGGCCATGATCCGGCGACAGCGCATCGAGCAACGGGTCGAGTGCGTTGGCATCGGCCAGCCCGCGCACCAGTTGCACCAGATGAACGGGTCCGCTGTGGCTGCTCAACGCGGCGCGCAGCAACAACAACATCACCGTTGGTCGCGGCAGGTCTGGTCGATAGCCTGGTGCGACGCGGGGCCAGAACCAGGCGGAAGGCAAGCGTCCCGCCGCGACCTGTTGGCCAAGCTGGAGCCACGCATCGACCTCGTCGTGGAAATAGACGCTTGTGGCAGTGGCCGCGGATGGGTGGCCCCCGTAGACCAATTGTTGCGGTAGACGGTTCAACGCCTGTTCGATCAGTAACGAGACGGAGAGCGAAGAGGCGGCGGTTGAGATTCTGCCCAGCGCCAGCGAACGCACCAGCACAAGCCGCCCCCCATCCGCGGGCAACGTCGCGGTATGCAGACCATCCTCCACCATCCTTGCCGCTTGCCGCGCGTGCTGCGTGTCGTCGGCCTTCAGCCGCAGATGGTTGACCCGGCATTCTCGCATGACGGCCCGCCGCTACCCTCTGCGCAACGCGGTGAGTTCGCCAAAATGTGCGCGTGCGCCCTGGTCAATCTGCAGCGAGCTTTGGCTAACCTGGACAAAGCGCGCGCTGGCCAGGTTGCCCACGAGGTCATCGACCACGGCCTGCGCCACGACCTGCTGGTTGCGGTACAGATAGACAGGCATCCCCACTCGAACGGCGGCGCTTTCGACCTCGATCTGGACGCGTCCCCCTGGCCGAGCGGTGACCGCTTCCCGGACCGCGCCGGCGATGATCTGGTTGACCGGCGCATGGCTCGCCAGCAGGATGCAGACACGCACCAGGTCATTGACCAGATCGACCGCGTCGCTAAATTGCGGGGTGACCTGTGCGTAGAGCCAGTCGACCAGCGCCTGTAGTTCGCGGCGCTGGAGCAAATCCTCGATCTCTCCCCAACGGGGCAGGCTGGCCAGGTTGCGCAGGCTGACCGGCGCATCGAACTGGCTGAGCAGTTCGGCCCAGGCCAGCCGCAGGATCGGCTGCACCTCGCTCATCGCCTCGTAAAGACAGCCGGCGACCTGCTCGATCTCATCCAGGGCTGCCGCTGCTTTGGATGCCACGCCGTTCTTGCCGTTGGCGCCGTCGATCAGGTCGCCGACGGTCACGACCTCTTTGGCGCGATCACGGCTGTTCTGCCAACTGAGTCCGGCCAGCGCGCTGAGGTCGATGGACGCGGTCCGAGCCTGAAGCGCCGTGACGCTGTTCTGGCGGCTGGTCAACAGAGTGCGGATGGCCAACCCCACTTTGCTCGACCCACTCGCGCTTGCGACCGAACCCTGCGATGCTGCGAAGGGGGCCGCCTGGCTCAGCGCCGGCGCGGCCAATGCAGAGAGTTTGGCCGCCTGCATGGTCAGCAACAGACTTTGTGGCCGGTCGATGCGCTCGATGAGTGGCGCAAGCTGGGCAAACCACGCGACCGGCGCACGCCGCATCAGCAAAATCAGATGCTCCAATTCGGGCGGCGTGGCCGCGCTACGCCCGAGACAGGCAACCACCGGCGGCTGGCTGAAAGCTGGGTCCACAGTGCGAGCGGGCGTCTGCACGACACTCTGCGCCACGCGCGGTCGGCGATAGACCAGAAACGGCGTCTGCTCCTGCAAGACGCGCTTTCGTCGGCTGTTGATGGCGTCGATGCGCCGCTCTTCTTCGGCCAGCAGCGTCCTCGCCACCGAGACATCGTGGCGCGCCTCGGCCACCTCGTCGTCAATTTCGGCCAACCGGCGGTGGGCCTCGGCCGCGCTCTTGCGCACGTCGGCCAGCGCCTGCTTGCAGCGTTCCAGCGCGACCTGATACGCCTTGATCCGCCCCTCGACGCCGCGCAACACAGAAACCGTATTCTCCAGCGCCTTGACGCCGGCGTTGAAGAAATTCGACTCGTGGCGATCATCCTGAGGAACCGGGTCGTGAACCCCGCGCAGAATTTCGTCGAGCAGCCCCGCCTCGGCAAATTCCTTGAGCGGGCGACGACTGAGATCGCCCTGGAAGCCGGGCACCATCACATCGTCCACATTGATGCCCATCTCCAGGATGGCGCTCAACGTCGTGTGTTTGGTTGCAATCGACGCACTGCGCGTCTGGATCGCCGGCGGTTCCGGGTTGCGCTCGACCACCGCGGTGGTGCGGAATCATAGCCGACGCCCACGATGGGGCTTTGCTCCGTGATGGCGTCGCGGGTCGGCGGGCGAAGGGGCGTGGGTTCGGCCACCACCCTGCCGGCATCGCCGATGGATGGAGCCGCCCGCTCGATGACAATGCCGCGATCGACGATAGAACTCCCCGCGCCGCTCACGATCCTCGGGTCGACAAAGGCGCTTTGACCGCCCAAGCTGGGTTGAATCCGCGCGCCAGAGACGAAGAGATTGCTGCCAATGTCCGCGGCAGGTTGTGGCGCGGCGTCGGCTGCGGGTGCGGCAAGAGGCGCGGTTTCATCGCCGATATTTACATCGCCGATGGGCCCATCGCCGACCGGCGCGCTTTCCTTCAAACCCGCCACGAAGCTTTGCAGATCTTTGCGGGTGGCGTAGGCGCTTTCACCTTTGGCGATGGCCGCAAGCACCGGCGACGTTGCCAGCCGGGTGGCCTCGTCTGCACCCAGCACCTGCTGGCGCAGCCGGTAGATGTCAGTCTGGACGCGCAGAAAGCTCAGGTCAATGGTGTCGTTGGCAGAGCGCACTTTGCCATCCAGAAAATCGACGAAACGCACCAGCCCAACGTGGTGAGTTGCTTGACCTCGTCGGCTTTGAGTGGGGTACTCTTCTGCAAATAGCCGACCAATTCTTCGATGACCACTACATCCAGGAGCGGATTGCCCGCCTCGTCCAAGAGCGGTTCCCCGTCGTCGCTGCGCGGGCGGACGAGCGCGTCGAGGGTCTCGGCGGGGTCCAGCGGCCCCGCTTGCACCTCCTCGTCGGCATCGAGTGCGTCGGGGTCGGGCGTTGGGAAGGTGAGCGCCTCGCCGGCGATCGCCTGGTTGAATGCCGAGGC
>JAAUPU010000443.1 GCA_012032975.1 Caldilineaceae bacterium
GCACCGGGTCGACGATCAGGCCAAGCCGTGAATCGGCGCGCCCCAGCGAGTCGCCGATGATGGGGATGCGGTCGATCGCGTTGCTGGCGCGCAGGACATAGACCGCCCGTTCGCGCTGGTCGGCAATAAACGAATACTCTCGCTGCTGAAAGGGATTCTCGATCGAGGCAATGAAGACAGTGCTGCCGGGAAGCTCTTTTTCGATGATCAGATTGGTAGCCCAGACTGTGTCCCAAGTGAGAACCACCCTTTGACCTGCGTCGACCATGGCCCCAGACTGGATCGTTGCGCCGCCTTCGATGGCGTCCTGCTCATCGCCAAGCCCCAACCAGCTCAGCGCAGATTGCATGGGCCGAGGCATCTTGGGCATCCGAAAGCCAAAGATAGTGGTGCCCAACAGTTCGTCAGCCCGGTCGAGCAGTCCACCACCTTCCGTCGCTGCCTCGTCCTCCGCCCCGGTCAGTTCGACCGATTCGACGGTGCCGGCCGCAAAGTCAAAATATTCGATCCTGGGCCGAAAAGATAATCAGCGCCAGGATCGCAGCCAGCACCATCAGCGCGGTGATCACCCAAGGACCGATCAACGGTCGTTTGCCCAGGATGCCCAGCACCGAGCGAGGCCCAATGGAAGATTCGCGGATCCCGGTCGTCACGGTGAGCGAGTAATCATGGCGACGCGCGCCGATCAATTTGCGCCGATTGGGGGTGACCGAGATCGGCAGCACGATCTCCTGGGCCGGCTCGAGCTCGACGTCCGCCTGTCGGGCGAGCGCGACCTCTTCACCAGGCACCTCAAACTCGAAGGAGACGCCAGCCTGGTCGTCACTCCCCTGGATGTGAAACATTTCCTCATCGTTGCCGAGGTTCTGGATCGACAATTCATACTTCGCACCGTGGGTGAAGTATGAGATGCTGCGGCTACGCGGCGACAAATCGCCGATGCGAAAATCGGTATAGGGATTGATGATCAGGGTCGCGGCCCGCTGGGTTCGCTCACCAGGATAGTTGGGCGATGTCACGACCAGGGCGATATAGTGTACGCCGGCGCGGCTGCTCGGTTGGCGGGGTGGCGACACACTGACCGTGAAGTCAGCGCGCGCCCCCTCGAAGAGGTTGGCATGGTCTGGCACGACGGCCACCCAACAGTCGTCGATCCAGCCTTCGATGTGAACCTGGAAGGCCGCCACAATCGGGCCGCCGTTGATCACGGTCAGATCCCAGGTCGCACGCTGCTCGACGTCGGTGGTCACTTCGCGCTGGGACATCTCGACGACGATGGTTTCGCTGTCGAGGTCTGCGAAGGGCTGATTGCCGTTGCCAGAGGCGGGGCGAATCACCGTGGCATATTCTTCTGGATCGACGATTGCGGCAACGACGGGCGCGGCAGCCGTCTCCGCTTCGTCGGTCGCCGCGGCCACTGTGGTGGCGGCAACCACGGCTGCGGCTGCCGACGCGTCGGTAGCAGTCGAGTGGTCTTCCAGCAACACAATTGAAAAGCCGCCCACCTCGACGCTTTCCCAGTCGTGGATCTCGTAATACCGGTTCGGCGCCATGGCCTCGCCGGAGAGCGACGGGGCGCCGATCTCGGTCAGCGCCATCACCCGATACGGTTTCTCGCGATGGTCCAATACCACGCTGAAGTCGGCGACTTGGACGCCATCAAGCACGATGTCGTTGGCGGTGCTCCGGCCTAAATTGGTGACACCCGTAGACGCGTCGAGAGTGTGGAAGTCCAATGCGCCGCTGGGGTTGATGATCTCAAGTTGGTCTTGTAATGGCATAGGGATCGAATGTTCGGGCGAGCGAGAAAGGTCGCTGACGATTGACGTCTACAGCGAGAAGAGACCGGATTGATAGATGAAGAACAGTATGAGAAGCAACGACACGATCGCGACGATCGTCAGGAGGCGTGCGTAGCGTCTAGCCCAGGAAGCGCCGGGGATCTGGATGCTACCTTGCTCTATCAGCGGCGGGAGGTCGTCCTGATCCAGCGGCCTTGAGATCACGCGGAAATCAAAGTCGGTGGCCTTGATCGGGCGCTCGACCGGCGTCACGCGGACGTCGATGAAGGTATTCTGTCCTGGCTCCAGGACGGGCACATAGACAAAGTCCCGTTTACCGGTCTTGCCATTGTTGGCTCCGCTCATGGCGTACATTTGACCGTTGACCTGGTTCTTGGCCAGGACGCCAAGCGCGAATACTTTGTTGACAGCCTGGCTCGCGGTCGAGCTTGCACTCTGGGATGCAGACTGGGTTACGGCGACGGTGCTGGCCCCAGCTCCCGCGGCCGCCTGCATCGCCTCTTCCGACGTGATGGCCTGACCCGCGGCGTTTGCGGCCTGTTGTGTGGATGTGACCAGCTTCGAGCCAGACTGCGTCTTTTGCAGCCGACCCACAGAGCTTTGCACCCGCTTGATCCGCCGGGTAAACATCTGCCGCGGCGGATATACATGGAGACCCGGCGCAAGGGCGTCGCCAGACTGCGGGGCAAGAAGTAGCTGACAGTCAGAATGATCTCAGAGAGCGCACGGCCCATCTGAGAGACATCATCGATCTGGCCTTCAAGATCGCCCAAATTCTTCGGCAAGTTGACGCCGCCAACTCCTGGCGCTCCCCCCGGCTGCTGTTCGCCCACCGCGCCAGCCGCGGGATCGTTGGGACCGGTTGCCTGCACAACTGCGCCTGCCGCCGCCGCGGGCGCAAGCCTTGCCACCGGAGGCAATCGTAATTCTGCCCCGTTGATGCTGAACGAGAAGATCAAAAATCCATCGTTGTCCTCGGCGCGCAATTCGTAGGCTGTGGCAATATTGCCCGTATTGACCAGTGAAAGCCGGAATCCGACAAAGCTGCTTGCGTCTCGTCGCCGGTTCATGTTGCGCAGCAGGCTGATCGGCACCAAGACCAAAGCGAGAAGGATAATGATCAGCCCAAGGACTCTGAATCCCGTCGATACTGCCGGTGAGGAAGCCAGGCCCTGGGCCTGGTCGGCGATGCTCTCGGCCGACACCGCGGCAGGATCGGGGCGTGGGCGGCGGCGCTGCCACGGTCAACGCCTGGGTGCTGACTTCCTGGCGTCCGCTGCTATCCGTCACCACGATGGCCACCGTGTGTTGGCCTGGCCCGATCTCATCCGCGGCCACAGATGCCCGGTAAGGGGGCGCGGTAAGTGTGGCAAGCAGCGTTCGGTCGACGAAAATGTCCACCTTGCCCACACCGGCCAGCGCGTCCACATCCGCGGCGATATCGATGACCGCGCCCGGCTGGGCGATGCCACCCGAATCGACGCCATCGATGCTTGCGGCCACTGCGATCGGTTTGACCACGATAAACTCGACGTTGGACTGGCCGACATTGCCCGCGCGGTCCCGCACGGTGACCTCCAGCTCGTGGGCGCCAGGCTCCACCGCAGAGCTGTCCCAGATGATGCTGAAGCCAATGTCTTCGACCTCGGCAATGGTTTCGCCATCAAGTTTGTAGACGACAGAGACAATATCGGACGGCGATGTGGCTGCTGCGGTGAGGTTTACCGCGCCGCCCACCGTCTGACCTGCGGTCAAGTTCGGCGTTGTGACGATCACCTCGCCGGAGGTCGCAACGAATTCGCTGCTGGCCTGGGCGTCTGGCTCGCCAACGAGGGTGACGACAATCGTGTGTGGCTGGTCATCGGCCTGGATCGCGGAGGCGTACTCCAGCCGGTACCCCTGCTGCATCAACAGTTGGAGCGTCTGAAGATTTGCCCCCAATTCGGCGGCTGATCCCAGAAGCAAGACGCGACCATTGGCCGCATAGGCGATGTTCAGCAGATCGGCGTTGCCCTGGGCATCCGGCCCATACCCCAACACTTGAACAGGAACATCTTCCAGCCGGATGGCCGCCAGGAGCTCTTCTGTGGTGGCGGAACCGGTCGTGTCCGGTCCGCCGGTCAGGATCAGCACATCGCGCCGCCCAGTTCCGGATTGGGCGGCCTTCTCCAGCGCCTCAATCGCGCCCGCGTTCAGGTCGCGGACATTCGTCCCG
This sequence comes from Caldilineaceae bacterium, assembly GCA_012032975.1. Next base: position 4,018 of record JAAUPU010000443.1, read on the forward strand.
GTTGGCGTCACACCGGAGAGCGCACTGCGCAGCGCGTTCTTGTCCGATGTAAAATCCTCCACAAGCTGTGGTCGGTCGGCAAAGGTGAGGATCGCCATCGAGTCCTGGCTGCGGAGCGAGTTGATCGCCGTGTTGGCCGCGCTTTGGATGGCCGCCCAATCCGCGCTGGTTGCGCTCGCGTCCAGCGCCAGGACAAAGGCCATAGGCTGTGTGTTGTCGGTC
>JAAUPU010000444.1 GCA_012032975.1 Caldilineaceae bacterium
AGGGCAAATTGACCGGCGACGCTGCGCGATCAGTTGCTCGCGCGCGACCCGAACCGAGTTGGAAGATCTCTATCAGCCCTTCAAGCCCAAGCGACGAACGCGGGCGAGCATGGCGCGCGAGCGCGGCCTGCAGCCCCTGGCCGACCAGATTGTGGCGCAACTCCGCACCCAGGCAACCCTTTCACAGCTGGCGCGCCCATTTCTGAACGACGAGGTTCCAGGCGTGGAGGACGCGCTGGCCGGGGCGCGCGACATCGTGGCCGAAGCCATCGCCGACCATCCAGATGTGCGCAGCGCGACCCGCGACAAGGCGCGCAAGTTTGCTACGCTGCTGGCGACGAGGATCGACAGCGCCGAGGACGAGCGGGAGATCTTCTCGATCTACTACGATTTCCAGCTGCGCGTGGACCGGCTGCGACCTCACCAGATACTCGCCCTGAACCGCGGCGAAGCCCAGAAAGTGTTGCGTATCTCCATCGATGTGCCCGAGCGGGATTGGCGCGGCGCCATCGCCGCGGTCTTCCGCTTTGACCGGACCTCGCCTTTGGTCGAGCAACTGGCGCTGGCTGCCGACGACGCAGCCAAACGCCTGCTCTTGCCGGCTATTGAGCGCGACATCCGCCGCTTTCTGAGCGAAGAGGCCGATGCCCACGCGATCCATGTCTTTGCCGACAATCTGCGGGCGCTGCTCAGCCAGCCTCCTCTGGCCGACCAGACGATCCTGGCCCTGGACCCCGGCTATCGCACCGGCTGCAAGGTGGCCGTGGTGACCCGTGGGGCAAACTGTTGGCCACCAGCACTATCTACCCCCATCCGCCCCAGAACCAACGCCGGGAAGCCATCGAGATCCTGGCAAAGTTGGCCGCGCGTTTTGACGTGACGTTGCTGGTCATCGGCAATGGCACGGCATCGCGCGAGACCGAACAGTTGGCCGCCGACTTGATCCGTTCGAGAAGCCCGGGCGAGCGCCCGCTGCATTACCTGATGGTCAACGAGGCAGGCGCCAGTGTCTACAGCGCCAGCCCCCTCGCGCGTGAGGAGTTCCCCGACCTGGATGTAAGCCTGCGCAGCGCAGTATCGCTTGCCCGGCGTGTGCAAGACCCGCTGGCCGAGCTGGTCAAGCTGGACCCGAAGGCAATCGGCGTCGGCATGTATCAGCACGACGTGGATCAGAAGGCGCTGGCCGGCGCGCTGGATGGCGTGGTCGAGAGCGTGGTCAACCAGGTGGGCGTGGATGTAAACACGGCATCGCCCGCGTTGCTGGGCTATGTGGCGGGTATCGGCCCGAAGCTGGCCGGCAGCATCGTCGCCCACCGCGAGGAACAAGGCCCCTTTCCCGCGCGCAAGACATTGTTGGCTGTCTCCGGGCTTGGACCCAAAGCCTATCAGCAGGCGGCCGGCTTCCTGCGCATCCGCGAGGGCGCCGAGCCGCTGGACGCAACCGCCATCCACCCGGAGAGTTATGCCGCCGCAAGAAAGATCATCCGGCGGGCTGGCGTCAACCTGGTCGAGACGGGCGACGAACGTCTCCAAAAACTCGCCCAGTTGCCCCCCCTCTGCCACATTGGCCGAGGAATTGGGCATCGGCAGGCTGACCCTCAGCGACATCCTGGACCAGTTGGTGCGACCGGGTCGCGACCGCGCGCCGACCTGCCCGCACCCATTCTGCGCAGCGATGTGTTGAGCATGGACGATCTGGCTGAAGGCATGGCGCTGGATGGCACCGTGCGCAACGTCGTCGACTTCGGCGCGTTTGTGGACATCGGCGTCAAGCAGGATGGGCTGCTCCATCGCAGCCGCTTGCCATCCCATGTTCGGCTCCAGGTGGGCGATGTGATCACAGTCAGAATCCTGACCGTCGAAAAGGAACGGCAGCGTATCGCGTTGGATTGGGCGTCCGAGGGGGTAGACGATGATCCTGGTCACAGGCGCAGGCGGCAAGACAGGTCGTGCATTGCTGGCGGCGCTTGTGCGGCGGGATGCCGCCGTGCGCGTCTTTGCACGCGATGGCGATCAGGCAGCGGCGTTGGCCGGCCTGGGGGCAACCGAAAGCGCGGTCGGCGACCTGCACTCGGAAGCAGACCTGCTGCGCGCCACCCTGCAGATCGAGAGCGTCTACCACATCTGCCCAAACATGCACGCCGACGAGGCCGAGATCGGCTTTAGCTTGCTAGAGGCGGCCCGAGCCAACGGTGTGCGACGTTTCGTCTACCACTCTGTCCTCCACCCCCAGACCGAAGAGATGGCCCATCACTGGCAGAAGCTGCGCGTCGAGGAAGCGCTCTTCAAAAGCGGGCTGGACTTTACAATCCTGCAACCGGCGCCATACATGCAGAACCTGTTGCCCGCTTGGACTGGGATCGTCCAAGAGGGTTGCTATCGCATCCCCTATGGGGCCCATACTCGTTTGAGCCTGATCGACCTGGGCGATGTGGCCGAGATCGGCGCAACGGTTTTGTTGGACGCTGGTCATGAAGGCGCTACCTACGAACTGGCGGGCACTGTTGCACTCAGCCAGAGCCAGGTTGCCGCCACCTTTGCTCAAGAACTGGGCCAACCCGTGAAGGTCGCGCCCATGGACTACACGGTTTGGAGCGCAAGCGCCCGACGGAACGGGATGAGCGATTACGCGGTGAATTCGCTGATCGCAATGTTCCGATATTATGAAGACTATGGCTTGGCGGGCAACCCGCGCGTTGCGCAGATGCTGCTTGGCCGGCCGCCTACCACGCTGAGCGAGTTTGTCCGCCAGCAGCTTTGATCTAGGGTTGAACCACCACCACAGGAGAGAGACCATGCATGTCCTCATTACCGGCGCCGACAGCAAGCTCGCCCGCGCCTGGATCGGCTCGCTCGACACCGGCTTTTCGGTCCGCGCGGTGGATAGCGTCTTCACGGCGAACATCACCGGCGTTGAGCAAATGGCCGGCGACCTGCGCGACTCTTCGTTCGTCGAACAGGCGGTCGCCGGCGTCGATGCGCTTCTGCATCTTGCCCCGCTCTACACGGTCGGCGACACCCCAGCCGACAGCATCGACCAGGTCAGCCGCGGCACCTATCAATTGGCCAACGCGGCTGCCGATGCTGGCGTCAAGCGGATGGTGGTCGGCAGCACTCTGGAACTCTTTGCAAGCGCGTGGGATCGCTATCTGGTCGACGAATCGTGGCGTCCTCGACCACAGCCAGAGCTTGACCAACTCTGCGCACATTTGGGGGAAGTGAGCCTGCGCGAGGTGGCGCGCGCCACGGCGCTGCCCGCGCTCTGTCTGCGCTTTGGGGTCGTGGTGGATGACAAAGAGGCGGCAGCACAGCCGTTCGATCCGCGCTGGCTACACCTGGATGACGCGGTCTCGGCGCTGCATCGCAGCCTGGAGGTGGAGATCGACGGATGGCAGATCTACCACATCGCGGCCAAAGGCGACCGGACAAGCGCCCCGGTCGTTCGCGCAGCCGAGCCGCCCTTTGGCTACCATCCCCAGCATGACTTTCAGGATCGCTGGGCATCCGCACAGCCGCAACCGGCCTGGCAGGCGCCTACGCCCATCGCGCCGCGCCCGATTCGCAAGGTGGTCGTGTTCGGCGCGGGCGGTCCGCTGGCCTCCGCGGTCGCGACTGAGTTAATGCCCGACTATCAACTCCGCCTAACCGATCTGCGAGCGGTGGAGGAGCTGGCCAGCGGGGAACCCCAATCTCCCGGCGCGCCGCTGCCCAGCGCGCCGCAAGCTCCCCACGAATGGCGGACCGTCGATGTGCGCGATGCCGAGCAAGTCTCGGCCGCGTGTGCGGGGATGGATGCGATCATCAACTGCTCGGTTGTTCGCAACGACCCTGCCGATGCGTTCCGCGTCAACGCGGTCGGTGCGTACAACGTGATGCGCGCGGCTGTGGCGCACAGGATCAAACGCGTTGTGCATACGGGCCCCTACATGCTGGGTCAACGTGGGCCGGCCGGCTATCAGTGGGATGATTTTGTGGTGGATGATGTGCCGCCGCGACCGGGGATCGGCTGGGTCTACTTCGCCAGCAAATTGGCCGGGCAGGAGATCTGCCGCATCTTTGCAGACCACCATGGACTGGACGTGCCCTGTCTGACCTTTGCCCAGTTTGCCAACCCGGAGGTGCCGCCTCAGCGGCTGGCCTCGCTGGCAGTCTCCTGGGCAGACTCGGCCCGCGCCATTCGCAGCGCGCTGGAGGTCTCCAACCTCCCCAATCGCTTCGAATATTTCCATATCGGAAGTG
>JAAUPU010000445.1 GCA_012032975.1 Caldilineaceae bacterium
ACAGACCCATAACGGTGAAAACTTGATCCCAATATGTCGCTGACCAATACAAAAATTCGTGAAAATTCGTGAAATTCGTGGCTAAGTCTGAATGGCGCTTCTACCGAACCTTAGCCAAGATCGTAGGAGATAATTTGGGCGGACGGTTTGCTGCGCATAGGTCGATGTGCTATAAGTTCAGGTGAGCGCTCCAACCACCCATCCAACCAGGAGACAAAACCATGCATGTGCACCATCCCAGCCAAAGAACCTATGCTGCCGCGCCCAGCGTGGCGCAGCAAATGGGTGAAGCCGCGGCCAATTTGCTGGCTTCGTTGAGCAGCGACCAGGTCGCCCGCTGTGTGATCGACTTCGATGATGAGTCCAAACGCACCTTCTGGCACTACACACCCATCGACCGAGACGGGTTGCCGCTGACCGAGATGGAGCGCCACCAGCGCCAGCTTACGCTCAAGCTCGTCTCGACCGGGCTGAGCCGCGCCGGCTTTGTGACCGCTTCCACCATCATGGGTATCGAGACTGCGCTGGACGCAATCGAAGGCTGGACCCGCCCTCTGCCCGGTCGTGATCCATCACTCTATTACATCACGATATTTGGCCGGCCCGACGGCAAGCGGCTCTGGGGATGGAAGTTCGAAGGTCACCATATCTCGCTCAACTTCACGCTGGCGGACGGCAGGATCATCGCTCCTACGCCAACCTTCTTTGGTTCCAACCCGGCAGAAGCCAGCCTTGGCAGCGTCGGCGCGTTGCGGCCGCTTGGCGGCATAGAAGACCTCGCCCGCGAGCTGATGCACAGCCTGGACGAAGCGCAGCGCGCCACGGCTCTGCTGGCCAGCGCGGCTCCACCCGACATCGTGACCATGAATCTGGCGCAGGTGGTCTTCGACGCCAGCCCGATGCTGGATACGGCTGTCCATGATCCCTCCGCTGGCGACTTGAACGAACGCGCACGGGAGCTTGGCTTCACCACGCAGATGCTGGAAAAAGTGCGGCTGACCTCTGAAAGCCGGGGCGTATCCGCACGTGCGATGTCGCCTGCCCAACGGGAGGTTTTGCTGTCGCTGGTGGGCGAATATATTCAGCGGATGCCCGAAGAGCTGGCTGAAATCGAAATGGCCGCGATTTCGGACCTGGGCGTCGACCAACTCCACTTTGCCTGGGCCGGCGGCATCGAACGGCGCCAACCCCACTATTATCGGCTACAAGGGCCGCGTTTCCTGGCTGAATACGACAATACCCAGAACGACGCCAATCATATTCACTCTGTCTGGCGCGACCCGCACAACGATTTTGGCGCGGATCTACTGGCCAAACATTACGCAACGAGCCATCATCACTAGGTTTCCGGTGGCTGAACTACCGAAGAGTGGACCGCGATCCACCCTTCGGTACATCTACTCAGCGGCCGACCTTGGCCTGTGCAACCACATCTTCGATCTGCGCCAGATGGCTGAAGTCGTGGCTGAGTCCGCGCACAAAACGGCCAATCGCATTGATCGGCGGCGTGTCGGGTCGCGACTGATCCATCAGGTCAAGGTATGGAGAATCTGGCCACATGTCCAGGCTGGCATGGCGCATTCGGCGGCTTTCCTCGAACCGGGCGCGGCACTGTGCGATGCTCTTCATCTCTTGCCAGGGAATCTCCGAACGTGAACGGCCATGAAGCGGCACACCGCGCGCCAATTCGGCTGCGAGCGCCGCTGCTTCCTCGGATGAAGCGGTGACGTGGACGACCAGATGGCCCAGGGTCCACGAAATACCGACCTCTTCCGGTGTTGCGGCGAAGGTGTCGTTTGCCTCCGGGTCTTGGGGCACGAAGGTCACATCGGCATCGACACTGTCGGCGATCATGGCGAGCATGGCGTCGATCATTTCGTCGGTCTCGTTGCGAAGGTCGTCAACTGTCAATCCGTCGACCAGTTCGTTGAGGGTCATCGTCTTGTTGCGGAGTGCGGCGAAATCTAACATGCGTTTTCCTTTGCGTGATGGAACATGGTTGAATGGCTGGGTTTGCAGCCAGGTTGTGGGGCACGATACGTTACCAACATCTCTTGGCTACCATGACAATCCGCGGATTCCGCAGAATCTGTGGAATCGGTGGCAAAGCTCATAGGTTCATTGCTCTTGCAGAAGCTCGCGTGCGATCACCATGCGCAGGATCTCGCTGGTCCCTTCGCCGATGGACATGAGCCGTGCATCGCGATAGATGCGCTCTACCTCGAATTCGCGGCTGTAGCCGTAGCCGCCGTGGATCTGGATCGCGTTGCGACAGACCTGCTCGCTCATCTCGGTGGCGGCCAGCTTCGCCATGCTGGCCGCCTTGGCAAAGGGCCTGCCCGTCTCCTTGAGCCAGGCGGCCCAGTAGACCAGCCACCGCGCCGCCTGGATTCGGTGGCGGCGTCGGCCAGCATAAACTGGATCGCCTGGTGTTCGGCGATCCGCTTGCCAAAGGTGGTGCGCTGTTGGGCATAGGTCAGCGCACGTTCGTGGGCCGCCCTGGCCAGCCCGACCGCCAGCGCCGCGATGCTGATGCGACCGTTGGTGAGGGTGGCCAGTCGTCTGGCCTAGACCCCGCCCCTCCTGGCCGATAAGATGGTCCGCAGGTACGCGGACATTGTCAAAGGTCACCGCATGGGTAGGAGAGCCGTTGAGTCCCATCTTTTTCTCCGCCGGCCCGATGAGAAGCCCTGGCGTGTCGGTCGGCGCGAGGATCTGGCTCAGGCTGTGACGACCACCACCTGCATCGGTGCGGCAGAGCACGATGATGGTCTCACCGAGTGAGGCGTTGGTTGCCCACATCTTGGCGCCGTTGATGATCCATTCGTCGCCGTCACGGGTTGCGGTCGTACGCACACCGCCCTGCAAATCCGAACCGGCCCCAGGCTCGGTCAGCGCCAGGCAGCCAAGACCGGCATCGCCCTGTGTCATTCGTGGCAGCCAGCGGCTCTTTAGTTCTTCAGAACCAAACGCGGCGATAGGCCCCATGCCCAGGTTGTTGTGGGCAGATACCGCCAGTGCGGTCGAGCCGCAACCCCAGGCCAGCTCTTCGATTGCGATGGCCGCGCTCACAGCACCCATGGCTGCGCCGCCATACCGCTCGTCCACCTCCATGCCAAGCAGACCCAGAGGTCCCATTTGGCGGACAGCGGCCCAGTTGAAGATAGCCGTTTCGTCGGTGTGACGTGCGGCCGGCGCGACTTCCCGGGCCACAAAGTCGTGGACCGTCTGCTGGAATTGTTGCTGTTCGTCGGTCAGTTCGAAGTTCAACGCTGCGCAACCCAAGAATAATGGACGCCGAGATTGCCAACGGCGGCGTCTGACCCGTCGATTCCACCGAAGGAGCAGGCTGATGCCTTACTGGCAACTATTCTACCACCTGGTTTGGGCTACCAAGAATGGACAGCCACTGCTGACGACCGATCTTGCGCCAGCGGTTCACACAGACCTTCGCCGGCGCGCGCACGCTCTGGGTGGATTGGTTTTTGCGCTGAATGGTCTTCACGACCATGTGCATATGGCTGTCGCGATCCCGCCGAAGATCGCGGTCTCCACGTTTGTTGGGTCAGGTCAAGAGTTGGACATCCGCCCGCGTTGAATCGCGAGGGTCTAGGCGGCCAGCGCGCTTTGGCTGGCAAGAGGACTACAGCGTCTTCAGCTTCGACCGCCGCCGATTGGCCAATCTGATCGCGTATGTCGAGAACCAGATTCACCATCATGCCAAAGGGACGACGATTCCGCTTCTGGAGCGGACCAGTGGTGGGCCTGTCTGGTGGGTTCAGGGGTTGGACGCTGGATATCATGTGGAAAGCGAAGCGTGGCGGAAGGAGATGTTGGCTCTCGACACGGCTTTTCTCGAGGAGAGCGGTGGTACTCGATCGTGATGTCCAGATCTAGGTCGGCTTGTCGAACTGACGTCGTGACAGCTTCGACAGCGGTCATCCCGCTACCAGACTGTGGAACGAACGGCGGCGTTGAGTACCACAACTTTGTATCGCCCACCGAAGTCTACCTGCCTGATCCTTCACTTATGGAATGCCCCACGTGGCCGGGTTGAGGAGGTTGTCGTCGTCCAGCCGCAACTTGGCCATTTCGTGTAGCAATGGATCTGGCAACGTCACATCTACGGCCTTCAGATTCTCCTCCAATTCGTCCACGCTGCGCACGCCAATCAGCGCTGTGCTTAGCCTCTCCTGGCTAAGCGCAAAGGAGATCGCCGCTTGGGCCGGCGAC
>JAAUPU010000013.1 GCA_012032975.1 Caldilineaceae bacterium
TATCCAGGGCGGCAATCGATTCGGCGTCGCCCTCTGGCTGGCCGTGGGTGCGATGGTTCTCGTTGCTTGTGCGGGGGGAGGATCTGGCTCCCCGTGGTGCGCTCCACGGTCGTGGATGCGCTTGCGGCCGGCAACGATCTGGCCTTCGCTCGTCCAGGCGAGCCGATGGCATTCGACTTCCCAAAGGACCATGGCCCTCATCCCGAATATCGCACCGAATGGTGGTACTACACCGGCAACCTGACCGATGCCCAAGAGAACGAATTTGGCTATCAGCTTACCTTCTTTCGCAGTGCGTTGTCGCCAGAGACGGCGCAGCGAGAGTCGGAGTTGGCCGCCAATCAGATCTATCTTGGCCACTTTGCCGTCACCGATGGCTCGGGACAGCAACACTACAACTTCGACCGCTATAGTCGCGGCGCGGCTGGGCTGGCCGGCGCAACCGGCGAAGGCGGCTATTCGGTCTGGATCGAGGATTGGTCCGTGGTGGAGGTTGAATCGGGCGTCACTCGTGTGCAGGCTGGGGTGGACCTTCCGGGCGACGATTCAGAAAGCGGTCGGGTCGCCATAGACCTGACCCTGACTGAGACCCAGCCGCCGGTGTTGCATGGCGACCGTGGTCTCAGCCAGAAGGGGCCTGAAGCCGGCAACGCCAACTACTATTACAGCCTGGTGCGGCTGGCGACCGAAGGCTCGGTTACCGTCGGCGACGAAAGCAGCGCCGTGACCGGGCTTAGCTGGATGGACCACGAGTTTGGCACGAGCGCGCTCAGCGGCGATGCCAAAGGCTGGGACTGGTTTAGCGTCCAACTGGACAACGGCGCCAACTTCATGTTTGGGGAGTTTCACAACGGCGCGGGAGGGGATCGCTTCGTCTACGAAGGCAGCCTGGTGCTGCCCAATGGCCAGCATCTGTCGCTCGCCGATGGCGATTTTGAACTCACGGCGCTGGATCAGTGGAGCAGCCCAAATTCGGGTCTGGTCTATCCATTTGGCTGGCAGGTTCTATTTCCCGACCTGGACATCGCATTGCGGATCGAACCGATTGTGGCGGACCAGGAAATGGATCTGGGCTTTGTCTATTACGAGGGGGGCGACGCGCGTTACAGGTGTGTGGGGATGGGGAGCCGGTGAGCGGCCGCGGTTTTGTGGAATTAACGGGTTATGGCGATCAACTGGACGAGGTTCAGCGCTGAGAATCCAGCTTGGCGAGCGCCAACTCGAGCGCGGCTCGCTCGCCGTCATAGGTGAGCATCCCAAGCGCCTGCTGTGGCGCAAACCAGCCGACGGCATCCACCTCGCAACACTCGTCGTTGATCTGGCCTCCGACCACGCGTAGCAAGTAGAAGTCCACTTCTTTGTGGACGAGTTCGGGAACCTCTTTGCGGTAGGTGTCCCAATACCAATATTCGATCGTCTTCAGAAAAGCCTCGCGTCGGGTAGACAGCCCGGCCTCTTCTTCCACTTCACGAATGGCCGTTTCTTCGGTGGATTCGCCGATTTCGCAGGAGCCTTTGGGCAATTGCCAGCGCGACATGCCTTTGGTTGCGATCAGCGCCACCTCCAACTCGCCCTCATCACCGATGTAACGATAGGCGACGCCGCCGGCCGAATGGTCATGGCGCATCCGTTGCCATGTGCGCTTGGTGTTGGCAGAAATAGCAGGTAGAGACTGGCGATCGATACTCACATTGCGGCTCCCGTCTTTGGCGAATCCAAGATAGAAAAGCATCCACGAAGTCACGCGAAGTAGCACGAAGAACGAGGTCGAATCTGGGTGTTCCGCGGCGCGCTTCGTGGATCGTGATGTTCCTGCTACGGCCTTATGTTTTGGATGTTCCGTTCCAGTGTCGATTGGTGGCTTTGCCGGAAAGCGGTCCGTCCGCAATGGCCTTGGACAATGCCTGCGCCACGCGCAGCCAGTTGTCCGGTTCCTGACGTATCAGCTCGGCTGGCAAGAAGGCCGGCGTCAAAATCCCAGCGCACCGCCAAGTTCTTCCACGCTCCAGACGATGCGCGCACGTGCGATCACGACGAAGGTCTCCATCGACTTGTCGAGCAGCACCAACCATGCAGCCAGATCGGGCGCCAACCCCACATGGGTAAGAGGCTGCGGCGGTTGCACCAATTCAAATCCGATCTTTCCGTCGGCTTGAAACCAGAAACTGCGCGCTGTGATCGGGCCAGGAGAAACCCCGGCTTCGCCCCATGTGCGAAGCGCTTCGTGTAGGTTGGTCACAAGCGGCGGCAACAATTGGGTTGGATCCTCCCCAAGCTGGCGCGCGCTGGCCGGTGGCTGGGCCGCAGTCTGGACTTCGCCTGCGTCGATAAAATAGTAGGCCATGCAGACTTCTGCTTTCTATCGAAGATTGGGATCTTGACGCATCGCGCCAAGATGGAACTGCTAAATCCAGTGGCGGCGTCGGAACATCCACAACATGCCGGCCACGATCGCCAAAAAGAGCGCCCAAACCAACGGATATGCCCACGGCTGATGAAGCTCTGGCATAAACTCGAAATTCATACCGTAGACACTGGCTAGAAAACTGAGCGGAATGAAGGTCGTGGAGATAATCGTCAGCACCTTCATGATCTCGTTCATGCGGTTGTTGATGATGGCCAAGTGGGTCTCAATTGTGCTGCTGGCGAGGTCGCGCATGCTCTCGGCCAGGTCCGAGAGCCGCAGGAGATGGTCGTAGACGTCCCGATAGTAGATGCGCACCTCGGCGGGTATGGCTGTATAGTCATTGGCGGACAGGCGACCCAGAAGATCGCGCTGCGGGATCAGGATACGGCGCAGGCGCAATGCGCTGCTCTTGGCCGTAAGCAGATCGTTCAGTACCACATCCTTGTCATTGGGTCGTCGAAATATCACATCACCCAGCTCTTCGAGCCGCGCCTCGAAACGGTCGAGCAGGGGAATATAGCCGTCGATCTGACGGTCCAGCAATTCGTAGAGCAGATAGGCTGGTCCGCGCGCCAAGCCATGTTGACGATGACAGGACTCGTCCCACATTTTCTCGATGGTGGGCCGTGGCTGGGCGTGCAGTGTAATCAGGAAGTTCGCGCCCAAAAAGACATCCAGCTCGGAGGTGTGGATGTCCATCCGCTCGTCGCCGATGCCAAAAGTATGGGAGACGATGAAGAGATAGGCCCCATAGTCGTCCAGCTTGGGCGAATGTAGATCCTGGGTTGCGTCCTCAATGGCAAGCGGATGAAAGCCGAAGGCTTGCTTCAAAACCAGGTCATATTCGGCCTCGGTCGGATCGAGCATGTCGATCCAGAGTGAACACTGCCTGTCCTTTACTGCGGCGAGCAATTGATCGCTTGGCAAATCGATGACAATGGCACCATTGCGATGGCGATAGAACGTGCGGATCATATCTGGAAATTTCAGTTTCAGTGGAAGCTTACAGGGATGACCATAGTGGCCACCGAAGGTGAATTCTAGCGCAGATTCGCCGATCTGTCATCATCGTTTTTTCGGCCACGCCCGTATTTTGAAAAAATCGCGTACATCCCGCCTGCGGCGCACGGAGGAGACGCGCCGCTTGACACACCCACGGGCAGCCTGTAACATGCGTCGTGTTGGAATGTATCACATTGCACAAGGGATTCCAGACCATTGTCCACCACAGAGCCGATGCCACGGTCGCTGAATGCGCCCGAGCTGGTCTATAACCACCACTCGTTTGGCAAGATGATGAACCATCTGCGCGGTCAGACGCTGCTTGCGTTGGACACAGAGAGCGACAGCCTCTATCGTTACTATCCTCGCGTTTGTTTGATCCAGATCACGACCTTTGCCACAGACCCGACTGGAGCCGAAGATGTCGTGGACTATCTGCTCGATCCGTTGCGTTTTGCAGACCTGAGCACTTTGGCCGCCCTGGTCGCCGATCCTGACGTCGAGGTCATTCTCCACGCGGCGGAAAACGACGTTCTCCAATTGCAGCGCGAGTTTGATTTTAGCTTTGGCCGCATCTTCGATACGCAGCTAGCCTGTCGAATTTTGGGCTGGAAACAGGTCGGCCTCGCCGCGATCCTGGAGAATGAATTTGGTATCGTCAGCGACAAGCGGATGCAACGCACCAACTGGGGCAAGCGACCGTTGACGCCCCAGCAGATTGCCTATGCCCAAACCGACACCCATTTCTTGCCTGTCCTGCGCAAACGGCTCATCGAGGAACTGAAAGCGGCGGATCGGTGGGAGGAGGCGCAGGAAGCCTTTTCCATGCTGGCCAGCATCGATTACAGCGACTACGAACCACCCGTGCGCAGTTTCTGGCAGATGAAGTCTACTCGCAAAGTGCCGCGCAGGGATACAGGGGTCTTGGAGTCGGTGTGGCTCTGGCGCGAGGAGGAAGCGCAACGCCAGAATCGCCCCCCTTTCAAGATCATGGGCGAAACCGTGTTGGTCGCCCTGGCCACGCGGCGTCCGACCACTGTTGAGCAGTTGACAGCCATTCATGGCCTCAGCAAAATCAGTTGCAAAGATATGGCACCGAACTACTGCGGATTGTCGAAGAAGCGAGTCGCGGACCGCTGCCTGCGTTGCCCCAGGCAGAGTTGCGGCCAGAGCAGACACTGGCCCGCCCGGTGCTGAAACGGTACACTGCGCTGCGCACCTGGCGCACCGCGGTTGCCAACCATCGAGGTGTCGGACCAGAGATCGTGATGAACAACGGTCTGCTGCTGAAGATCGCCGAGCAAGCGCCCCGCTCTCCAGCCGAGTTAGAGGAAATTGCGGAGATCGGCCCCTGGAAGGCCAGCACCTACGGCTCGGAGATCTTACAGGTGATCCGCGAAAATTGAGCGGATGTGTTCAAAATGGGTACAGCCCGCACTCCGGGATTAGGCCAGAACGGGTGGCTCAACCGGAGATCTCGTAGCCTAATCCCGGAATGCTTCAAGTGACTTTGATCACGCCCAAACCTAAACGATCAGGCTCGGCGTTGGACTCAGACTATCAACAGATCAGACTATCAACAGATCAGACTATCAACAGAAATGAATACTCAATGAGCGACTTTACGGTTTTCGATGTGGCCTTTCCGCCCGAATCCAAGCAGCGTGTCATTATCAACACAGACGCCAAGAACGAGGCAGACGACCAATATGCGATTGTGCATGCTGTCCTGACACCGTCGTTCGATCTTCATGGCATCATTCCAGCCCACTTCGGGACGCGCAAGTCGACTACAAGTCTGCGAGAGAGCCACGACGAGACTGTGAAGCTCCTGCGTCTGATGAACCTTGAAGGGGATGTGCGGGTCGAAGACGGCGCAGCGCATGCCATCCCAAATGAATCCGACTCCCGCCGACTCGCCTGGCGCCCGCCTGATCATTGAGGAGGCAATGAAGGACGATGAGAGGCCGCTTCACATCGCCTTCTACGGGCCGCTGACAGACATGGCTTCCGCACTCCTGCTTGAGCCGGCAATCCAAGAGCGTGGCATTCGCGTCATCTGGATTGGGGGAGGTGTCTGGCCGAGCGGTGGCCAGGAATACAATCTCTCGAACGACATTCATGCGGCCAATGTGGTGATGAAGTCGAATCTAGAGCTGTGGCAGGTGCCCAGAAGCACGTACCGGACCATGAGCGTCGGTTACGCCGAATTGATTGAGAAGGTGTATCCCCAGGGCGAAATCGGCAAGTACCTGATTGAGCAACTCATAGAACACAACGCCCAGACACGGCCTGAAATGGAATACCGCTCCCTGGGCGATTCCCCCTGCATCGGCATCATCCTGGATCCCGAGTGCGGCCACTTCTCGTGGCGTCCGGCGCCGACATTCGACGAGCAGATGCACTACATCCACTCCGGGCAATACCGTCCCATTCGCGTCTACGAGAATGTTAACACACGCTTCATCCACGAGGATCTCTTCGCGAAACTCGCGCAGTTCATCCGGCGTGGCTCAAGAATCTAGGCCATGTTTTGGGGGTGCCTCAGAAAAGCTGGCTGCGCACCCAGCGAAAGCCCAGCGCCACCGTAAACCAGACCCCGCCGAAGGCAAAGCCCAGCAGGACAATCCCCAACAAGAAGGCTGCCGTCTGGGTGCCAAAGCTCTGCGCCGGGCCACCCAGCAGCCAGACCCAGCCGCGCGAAATCGGCTCGCCGATCTCCGTCTGCCAGACGCTCAACAGTGAATCTGCCAGAATTGCACTGATCAACGTGCAAAGCAGCACCGCGCCCACGATAGACCAGCGCTGGTTTGGCGGTTATTGCGCGTCGTCGATTGGCTCATGATCGGCTGTGGTTGGTTGGCTGTCATTGAACGGGTCCATCTCGTTGTCTCGCGGCTAAAAGTCGTCCTTCACTCAACCTGCACGGCTATTGTAGCCGATGACGCCAATAAACCTACAGCGCAGCCGCCAGCGCCTGCACCAAATGCACCGGCTCTCTGTCTGTGAATTGCTCGATCTGGTGGCGGCAACTGGTGCCGCTGGCGACGATGGTTGTGGCCGGGTCCGCGGCGCGCACCGCCGGCAGCAGTCGATCCTCGCCGATCTGCTGGCTGACCTCGAAGTGGTCGGCGCCATAGCCAAAGTCACCGGCCATGCCGCAACAGCCGCTGGGGATCACCTCGACTTGATAGCCGGCTGCGCGCAGCGCGGCCACGCTGCTTTCATTGCCCACCAACGCTTTGTGATGACAGTGGCCGTGCAACATCGCCTTGCCGGGCGCGGCGCGCCACGGCGCCCGGAAGCGCCCCGCCTCCACTTCCCGCACCACAAATTCCTCGAAGGTGAACGCACCCTGTGCCAGGATATTGGCTTGGCCACGGTTGCTGGCCAGGTTCAAATACTCGTCGCGTAGGGTCAAGATACAGCTAGGTTCGATGCCCACAATCGGGATGCCCTGCTGGGCATAGGGCGCCAACAGCGCGACGTTGTGGTCGATCCACGGGCGGGCTTTGTCGGCCTGCCCGCCAGTGATCAACGGTCTCCCGCAACATTTGCGCCCCACGGCCAGATAGACTGCATAGCCGGCTGCCTCCAGCACCCGCACCGCAGCCTTGCCGATCTCGGTCTCGTTGAAGTTGGTCCAGGTGTCGTGAAAAAGCACAACCGGCGGTCGAGAATCCGCATTCGTCTTGTGGGTCGAGAACCACTGCTCCAGGCTCTGCGCAGCAAAGGCGGGCAGTTCACGCTCTGGGTGGACGCCGATGCGCGTCTGAAAGGACTTGGCCAGACCCGTCTTCATGCCCCAGTTGACCAGCGGCACCAGCGGCGTGGCCGCCCGGTAGAGCAGCGTGTTGAGCGTTGGCAAGAGGCCCATCATACGGTTGAAGGTCGGCAATCCATTCCGCTGGTAATAGTGGACCAGATATTCCGACTTGATCTTGGCCATGTCTACGGCGGACGGGCACTCGCTCTTGCACGCCTTGCAGCCCAGGCAGAGATCCATCACGCCGTACATCTCTTGGGAAAATAGCTCATCGCTGGGGATGCGTCCGGCCATGGCATTGCGCAGCGCATTGGCGCGCCCACGGGTGGTGTCCCGCTCGTCTCGGGTCGCCATATAGCTGGGACACATGCTGCCTGCGCCCAGCTTGCGACAGACGCCCGCCCCGTTGCACATCTCGATGGCCGGCGCATAGCCACCATCCACACCCAATCGAAGACAGTCTTGAGTTCGATGGTCTGGTAGCTTGGGCCAAAGCGCATGTTTTCGGTCAGCGGCGGCGCATCGACGATCTTGCCTGGATTCATCAGATGGTCGGGATCAAAGGTGCGCTTGACCTCGCGCATGGCTTCGTAGAGCGTTGCGCCAAAGACTTTGGGGATATGCACCGAGCGGGCCAAGCCATCGCCATGTTCGCCGCTCATCGCGCCGCTGTATTGGATGGCCAACTCGCAGGCGTGGTTGCCCACCAGTTCGAGCAATTCCACGCCGCGCGCCGACTTGGTGTTGATCAGCGGTCGTACATGGAGGCAGCCTGCCGATGCGTGGGCATAGACGGCCACCGCGGAAATATCGCCCTGGTCGTGGCAGAATTCAAGGATTTCATCCAGATAGTCGGCCAGTTGCTCCTGGGGCACGCTGACATCTTCGATGCCAGGCACCGGTTTGTAATCACCGCGCCGGCTCATCAGCAGATTCAGCCCTGCCTTGCGCACCGACCAGACATCGGCCTGATGCGCCGGGTCGAGCACGCGCACCACCGCGCCGCGCCAGCCTCGTTGCTGAAGCTGGCGTTCCAGCCGCTCCAGCTTGGCCAATAACTCCTGATCGGATTCGCCATAATATTCGGTCAGCAACACGGCGGGCGGGTCGCCCTGGACGAAGTGCAGTTTCTTGGCCCATTCCGGCTGGGCGCGGGCCAGGTCCATCAGCTGTTTGTCGAGCAATTCCGAGGCGCTGGGTTCGGTCTCCAAAATGTCGGGGATGGCCGCGCAGGCATCGCGCAGGCGGTCGAAGTGGACCACGGCCAGCACGGTCTTGCGGGGACGCGGCGTCAACTGGAGTGTGGTCTCGGTGATGACGGCCAGCGTGCCTTCGCTGCCGGTCATCAACTGGGCAAGATTAAAGCGGTCGATGGTGGCCGGGTCGCAGATGGCTGGGCGAAAACGGCTCTCAAACGAGAGGCTGCTCCGCTGGTCGGGCGCCATCAAGCCGCGGCCAGGCGGTCCAGGTTGTAACCGGAGGCCGCCGCCAATGTTTGGGCCAACGCGCCACAATCTCCGGTGTGATGCGCTCTACAAGCGCTGGGAGCGCGGCATAAATTTGGCCCTCCAGCCCGGCGCCGCGCGCTTTGGCGGCCAGCTCCGATGGATCGACGGGACCGAAGCGGGCCCGCGATCCATCGGCCAGGATCACCGCGGTCTCGACCACATTGTCGGCCATCATGCCGTAGAGGATGCTGTGGCTGCCGGTGGCGTTGTTGCCGACGCTGCCGCCGATGGTGGCTCGGTCGGCGCTGGCCGGGTCTGGCCCCAACATCAACCCAAATTGAGCCACATGTTTGTTGAGCGACGTGAAGTTGATGCCCGATTGTGCGCTGACCGTCGCGGCCTCTACATCGACCGCGCCGACGTTGTTCATATATTTGCTAAAATCGATGACGATGGCCTCGCCGACGGTCTGCCCAGCCAACGAACTGCCACCCCGCGGGGCAGAATCGGCGTCTTGAATTTGGCCGCCAATTCGACAGTCGCCTGCACGTCGTCGTCGTGGCGCGGGATCACTACGCCGATAGGCTGAATCTGATAGAGGCTGGCGTCGGTGCTGTAGAGCATGCGCGTGTAGCCATCAAAGCGAACCTCGCCCTCGACCACATTCTGCAACGCGCTCACCAGATCGCGTGTTTCGTCTGGAATGGATCTCATCTCGCTGGACTTCAGTACACTTCGGGATGGGGTCGCAAGTGCGGACATCAGGTGTCCTTTCGTGGGCGCGTTTGGATTCGATGAATCCACTTTACCCAAAGGGCGGCAATTGTCAAAATGTGCCCATACATACAGGAATTTGACGGGCCAGCGCCTACACTGCACACTATTTGCGGACGTTCGCGTTGGACCAAGGGTGGCCCCAAGCTTTGGGAGGCAGTTGGCAGATCGTCTGTTTTCCTCGACGTAGCAAGGGTGGAAAATCTGAGCGTTACCGAATCGAACAATTTGAGAGGATAAAGTGATGCAAGACCCAAATGGCAATAATGCAGGAATCGTCATGTATACGACTTCCTGGTGCCCAGCCTGTTGGCAGGCAAAGCAAGTCATGAAATCCATGGACGTTGAGTACCAAGAGATCAATATCAGCGATGATGAAGAAGCCTCCGAGGCCGTCCAACGCATGAACAACGGCTATCGTAGCGTGCCCACCATTGTCTTTCCAGATGGTTCGATCCTGACTGAGCCGCAGACAACAACACTTGTCAACAAATTACAAGCTTTGGTGTAGACCCTCGCAACCCCGTTGGCTGCACCCACAATTCTACTCCCCGACATTGACCCAAGAACTGCTCGGTTGACAGAGTAAGTTCGCTCAGTGTCGAGGATTTCTCTATCGGCGGCTTTCTCGCAATAATTCTTGGCGCAGACGGCAGAGCGATTCAGCGAATTCACTCCTCCATCCGTGTGGCAAGAGCGCACTCGACCCCTTCCGGGAAGTCGCCCCCGATCCGGGAGGCGCCCAAGAGCGCCAGAAAGTTGACACCCACCTCGCAGATCGATAAAGTGTGGTCTAGACCAATGGACCACTTTCGGGCAGGTATTCCCCTTTATATCCAGATTGCCGATTCTCTCGCCGAGCAGATCGAGGCGGGTGAGCTTGCGCCTGGCGACCGATTGCCCGCGGAGCGGGAACTCAGCGACCAGTTGGCCGTCACGCGCATGACCTTGCGTCAGGCGTTGCACTTGCTACAGGGACAGGGTCTGTTGGTACGCAAGCACGGGGTGGGCACCTTTGTGGCCGATCCCAAGATCGAACGGCAGGCAGACCGGCTGGTTCCGTTCACAAAGGGGATGCAGAGCCGCGGTCTAAGCGCGGGGGCGCGCGTGATCCTCTTCGAGACGCGTGTGGCCGGTCTCTCCACAGCCAAGGCGCTTCAACTGTCCCTGTCTGCTCCGATCTACTACATTGTCCGGCTGCGTCTGGCCAACCAGGAGCCGAGTATGCTGGAGAAACTTTCGCTGCCCGCACAGCGCTTCGCCGGCTTCGAGCGCCATGATCTCGCCGCACGTTCGGTCTATGAGATTCTGTCCAGCGAATATGGCGTCGAAGTGAGCCGGGCAGAGCAGAGCCTGGAGGCCGCGCCGGCCACCAGCTACGAGGCCGATCTGCTTCAGGTCTCGCCTGGCGCGCCACTCATGTTGGAACGGCGGGTCGGCTTTGACCAAGCTGGGCAGCCGGTCGAAACGGCCAAGGATCTCTACCGAGGCGACCGCTTCCGCTTTGTCACCGAAATAGCGCTGCCTACCAAGTAGGCGCCGCTTACAAAGATGGTGCCGGGTCACTCTTCTTGGGAACTGCCCGAGGCCATCTGCTCCAGCAAGTGGTCAAGCGAGAGTTCTGACAACGAGGCCAGCCGCAGGTCGGCCAGTTCGAGGGAGAGTGTGTGCGTCATTGGATTGGGAACCACGACGCAGTAGAGGCCAGCCCGTTTGGCGGCCAAAATGCCATTGGGCGAATCTTCCAAAGCGACTGCCTGGGCGGGTGAAACCCCCAGCCCACTGGCCGCATCCAGATAGAGCGCTGGATCGGGCTTGGCCTGTTGCACGTCGTCGCGAGTCCTCACACAGGTGAAGTGATGGGCAAGGCCAAGACGATCCAGGTGGCCGGTCACCCAGGCGCGGTCGGAACTGGAAGCGACGCCCAGGCGCAATCCGCGGCGTTTGGCCTCGGCAATGGTCTGCTCGACGCCCGGCAACACCGACTCGTTGGCAAGCAATTCGGCAAATCGCGCCCGTCGCGTGCTGCGGATCGCTTCTCGATCCACGGGCTGCCCGACCTGCTCCTCCAGATAGGCATAGGGGTCGAAGCCGCCAAACGCACCGATGCAGGTCGCCCATGTCTCTAGAGGTAGCGCCACATGGTAGGCGTGATAGACTTCTTGCCAGGCTCTGAATTCCGGCGTCTCCGTGTCCAGGATCAAACCGTCAAAATCGAAGATCAGTGCGTTGATCATGTCGCTTTCCCTGTGATAGATTGATGAGGCCAAACTCTACTACAACGAAGATCGTGCGCCAAAACGCACGACGGAAAGGAAGAACAGATGCAACTGTCAGGAAAAGTGGCGATTGTGGCCGGGGCGGCATGGGGTGGCATCGGTGCGGCAACCGCGCATCGATTTGCCCAGGAAGGCGCCAAACTGGTGATCAATACCCGCCAGCGCGAGGAAAAACTTGAGGAGACCGCAGCCCACATTCGGGCGGCGGGCGGCGAAGTGGTTCAGGTGATGGGCGATGTCAAGGACGCATCCGCGTGGGAGGCGATGGTGGCTGCCGCGCTGGAAAACTTTGGCCAGATCGACATCCTGGTCCACAACGCGGCGCACTCCTTCCTGCGTCGCGCCGCCGACATCAGTCAGGCGGAATGGGATGAGGGGCTGGCGGTGACGCTGGGTGGACCGTGGCTGGGCGCCAAGCATTGCATCCCGGAGATGATCAAGGTGGGGGGCGGCTCCATCGTCTTCATCTCCACCGTCAACGCCGCGATCACGAACCCACTCTTTGCGCTCTACAGCACAGCCAAAGGCGGGCTGAACGCACTCACGCGCAGCATTGCGCTGGACTATGGTCGCGATGGCATCCGCTGCAACGCGGTGGCGCCGGGCCAGATCGTGGGCGAACGCGAGAGCGAGCGGATTGCCCACGATGCGCTGGAGGATCAACTTTCGCGCGATTGTTATCCGCTGGGTCGCTATGGACGACCGGACGAGATTGCCAACGCCGCGCTCTTTCTCGCCTCCGATCAGGCCTCGTTCGTCACCGGCATCGTGCTGACTGCGGACGGCGGTCTGACCCTGCAATCGCCGGAGGCACTGGTTCGCCCCTCGTTCCGCAAACGATGGCGCGACGATTTCCTCGTACCCGTCTCAGCCGATGAGGTGGATCTGCGTTACTGAGGCAGATCCAGGGGAGAAGATCTCCACAGATCGTGCAGGAGACGCCGACAAAAACTGTGCCATCCGCGCCATCTGTGGAGTGACTTGATCTTGAAAACAGCCCAGACGCGATCTGCGTTTGGGCACGAAGGGAGATTGCATGAAGAAGATCGACGCACACATCCATTTTGGGGACGATGATGCGGCTTTGCTGGCTTTGCTGGATGACCTGGACATCCAGTTGTTCAACATCTGCGTGGCTGACGAAGCGGGCAGCGCCTGGCGGTCGAGCGCTGAAATCTATTGCGACTTGACCGAGGCGCGGCCGCAACGCTTTGCCTGGTGTACCAGCTTCGACCTGCCCCAGTTCGACAACCCCAACTACGTCGATGAGGTCATCTCAGGGCTGGATCGTGACTTTGCCGCGGGTGCAGTGGCGTGCAAAGTCTGGAAGAACGTGGGCATGGAGGTCAAGA
>JAAUPU010000446.1 GCA_012032975.1 Caldilineaceae bacterium
ACCAGGATCGCGTCGTGTTTGGCTGCGACATCGGGGTAGATGGCGCGGAATGTCTCCGTGTACTCCTGGCCCATGTTTTGGACCATCTCCATCCCGGCCAAGACCACGATCACGCCCTGGTCGTCAAAGGTCTGCACCAGCGCATCGATGTTGGCGCCGGTCAATTCGGGGTCGATGCCGCGCAGACCGTCGTTGCCGCCGGTGGCCAGAATCACGATGTCCGGCTGCAAAGTCAGCACCCAATCCACGCGCGAGCGTGCGCCGCTGGTCGTCTCGCCGCTCAACCCCGCGTTGACGACTGTGAAATCGTAGCCATCGGCGCGCAATCGCCGTTCCAACTGGGCCGGATAGCGTCATCGGCGTCCACGCCAAAGCCCTCGGTCAAGCTGTCGCCCATGGCCACGATACACACCGCTGGGGTCGAGGTCGCAGAATCATTCGCGTCCTCCGCTACGGGCGAGTCTGAATCACAGCCTGCAAGCAGCAACGGCAAGAGCAGCGCCAGGCACAGCCCCAACAGCGCCGCGCGGATCAGGCGCTGTTTCGCGCGGATGCCGGGGCTTTTTCGCACTCGGTTGCCGCCACCACGAAAGCCAGTTGTCCTCACCCGCTACTCCTCTTCTGCCTGTTCGCGCAGAACAAAATCGGTCTGCTGCGCAGGATCGAGATCGAAGCCAGCATTCCGACAGCGGTCACCGCGAGCGTCGTAACCGTCACCATCACCAGGCTGTCCAATAGAAAGGGGCGATAGTCCACCTCAAAACCTGGGTGTTGATCACCCAACTGCCCGCCTGGGCCATGACCAGGGCCAGTGAGCCGCTGAGCAGACCCAGCAGCAGATTCTCCACCGTGAAGACGCGCAGCACAAACCAGGACTTGGCCCCCAGCACCTTATAGTATGCGGCCTCCTGGATCCGGGCAAGTCGCGTGGCAAAGACCGAACTGACCACGATGAGCAGGCCAGCCGCGATGCTGAAAAGGGTGAAGAAACGAATCACCTGGGAGAGCTTCTGGGCGACCGAGGCGAAGGTCTCGATCGCGCTGGTCACGTCGATCACGCTGACGTTGGGGAAACTGGCCACCATGCGGTTCTGCAATGGGGCCATCGCCTGGCTATCGACGCGCAGCCCGGTGAAGATGGTCTGGGGCGCATCGGCCAGTACGCTGGGCGGGAAGACAAAGCTGAAAAAGGGCTGGGGCGAATCGTCGCTGCGGGTGCGGATGCTGGCCACGCTCGCCTCCAGCGGCACGCCCTGAATGCGAAAGGTGATGCGGTCGCCGACCTCCACATCCATGAATTCCTGCACATCGTCCAAGACCGACACCTGCGCGCCGGCCATTTCCGCGCCCTCCGTCTCCGTGCGAAAGAGGTCGCCACCCCCGACGACGGACTCGTCCTCCAGCAGGCTGTCTCGATAGGAGAGGTTAAACTGCCAGTTGCGACCGCCGCCCTCCCCATTGGCCTGTGCCGAACGGCGGCGCGGCTCGCCGTTGATGGCCGAGACGGTGGCGCGCACCACCGGAAAATAATCGCTCTCCACGCCGAGCAATTCGGCGAAGGGTTCAACCTGGTCCGGCTGGATGTCCAGGAAAAAAAGATTGGGCGCGTCGTCGGGGTAGGACGCGACAAAAGAGGCGTCCAGATTCTGCTCGACCAGGTAGATGCAAAAGAGCAAGGCCGATGCAGCCGAAAGGGTGATGACGATGGCGCGGGTGGCGTTGCGCGGGCGAAAGAGCCCGCGTATCGCCTGGCGCGCATCCAGCCGCTGCAAACGCCAACCCATCAGCAGACGCAGCGCTCCCTCCGCCAGCAGCGCGGCAATCGCGACCAGCGCCAAGACACCTGCCACGAAATAGAATCCGACCTCGACGTCATCGAGCAGCCAGACCACCATGGCCGTGAAAAATGCCAGCACCAGCCCAATGCCAACCAGAAAGGGCCAACCGGTCCGCATGGGCGGCGGCTCTTTGCGGAAAACGGTGGAGGGACGCACCTCCTCCAGTTGGTAGATGGGCAAAAAGGTGAAGACGCCCACCACCATCAGGCCGAGCAGGAGACTCTCGGCAACGGCGCGCGGGGTGATGATCAGCGCGACTTCCGGCGGTAGAAAACCGGCAAAGAGCAGGGGAAAGAGCGCTTGCAGGGCGAATCCTCCGGCGATGCCCAATGCTGCGCCCAACAAACCCAAGAGCGCCGCCACAATCAGAAAGTGGGCCGTGACAAAACGACGGGTCGCGCCCAGCGTCTTGATGATGGCAATGGTCGTCTGCCGCTCGCGCAGGAAGGCGGTCAAGGAACTCTGGATGCCGATGCCGGCCAGCAACAGGGTGAAGACACCGATCATGTTCAGGAAAAAGAGGAAGTTGTCGAAGAACCGTTGCACACCCGACTCGGCCGTGCGATAGGTCTGCACATCCTCTTGCTCGACATCGCGAGCGGCTCGCAGATCGCGGGCGATGGCTGCCAGGTTGCGCTCGTCTGGCAGCTTGAGCAGCGTGGTGTAGGTCACTCGGCTGCCAGGCTTGACCAGGTCGAGCGCGGCCAAATCCGCGGATGCGACGAAGATGCGCGGCCCGAGCGAGAAAAAATCGACCGGTCGATACCGGCTCGCCTACAACCACATCGACGATCCGCAGCGTCGCCTCGCCGATGCGCAGCTCATCGCCCACCGACACCCCCAGCCGGCCCCAGCAACGACTCTTCGACCACCACCTCGCCAGCGCCGAGCGTCTCTTCAAACCTCTGACCGGAGGCCAGCGCCACCTCGCCATAGAAGGGGTAGCCTGGCTCCACCACTTTGATACTGGACAACAGCGTCTGGTCGCGATCCAGGAGACGGACCACCGTGTAGAACTCCCAGATGTCGGCGCGTTCGGCAAGACCCGACGCAACCTTGGCCTGGATGTCCGCTTCCAACGAGTCGGAGAGGCCGTAGTTGGACTCGATGATGATGTCGGCGGCGTGGAGCTTTTTGGCATCGCGCAACAAGGCTCGGTTGACGCTGTCGCCAAAACCGCGCAGCGCCACCAGAGTCACCAGGGAGAGGGCGACACAAAGCACGAAGATGACGGACTGGCGCTTGGTCGATGTGAGTTGGCGCTGAATAAACCGTCGGTTGAGCATCTTACGCGGGGAGACGATCGAGGTTCGGCGCATCGTCCGCCGAGACGACCCGGCCATCGACCAGCGTCACCGTACGCCCAGCCATGGCTGCAACCTCCGGGCTGTGGGTGACGAGGAGCAAGGTCGTCGCACGTTCTCGATGGAGCATCGCAAGCAGCGCCAGGATCGCATCGCTGTTCTTGCTGTCCAGGTTGCCAGTCGGCTCATCGGCGAAGAGAATTTGGGGTTCGTTGACCAGCGCCCGACAGATCGCGACGCGCTGTTTTTCGCCACCCGAAAGCTGATGGGGGAAATTGTGCATTCGGTCCGCCAGCCCGACCCGCTCTAGCAGCGCCGTGGCCTTCTGCTCAGCTTTGGGGTCGCCGGTCAATTCAGCCGGAAACATGACATTCTCCAGCGCATTCAGCGATGGAACCAGGTGAAAAGATTGGAAGACGAAGCCAAAGGTGCGATTGCGCAGCGGCGCCAACTGATCCTCACTGCGGTCGGTAATGTCCTCGCCCGCGATGCAGACGCGGCCGGAGGTCGGCCGGTCCAACCCGGAGAGCAGGCTGATCAAGGTGGATTTGCCGCTGCCGCTCGCGCCCTGAATCACGACGAATTCGCCAGGGGAGACCGTCATGGATACATCATTCAGGACCGAAATCGAGCGGCCGTCGATGGCATATGTTTTGGTTAGGTGATGGGCTTCCAGAATGTGCATACGGCTCCTATCCGCGACCCGCAGTTCGGTGATCGTACCGCTATCAAAGCCCCGAATGCGGTCCGGGGTCGGTGATCTATGCTCCCAAGCCAGCAGATCATGTGCGTGTGCTGGAAACAAAAAGAGCGGGTCAAGCTAAGCGCCTGACCCGCTCCCATCAGTTTTAGGAGTTCAGATGCGGATTACCAACAGCGCATCTTGCCCATTCCATAGCCACCACGCTTCAACCAAGGGGAGACATGGGTGCGGGGTCGCTTGACACGCTCTGAAATGACGGCCTTCTCAGCCTGTTCGGCATCGCCGGCTGCATCCATTTCGGCAGCTTCTTCACCTTCGGCAGCTTCTTCACCTTCGGCGGCTTCTTCACCTTCGGCGGCTTCTTCACCTTCGCGGCTTCTTCACT
>JAAUPU010000447.1 GCA_012032975.1 Caldilineaceae bacterium
CGGAGGCGTTCGGCTCTCGCTACGGCTCTCGCTACGGCTTTCGCTGGCAACTGTGCGGGAGCCGTAGCGAATGAGCTTCTTTGCGTCATATGGAGAAAGTAGAACGATGCTCGCCGAGAATCTGGCCTACTTGCTGCTTGCCGTCGTCGTCATCAGTGCGCTCTATCTGGCCATCAAGTTGGCCAACATCTGGCGCGCCGAATCGGACGAAGTTCCGAACAGCGCATCACCGGCGAATGAGACGGCTGCCACACCGCCGACCATCGGCGGGAGCAAGCCGCGGGCCGACAAAATTCGCATCCTCTTTCTGGCGGCGAACCCAAAAGAGACGCCCCCGTTGAGCCTGGGCGAAGAGGTGCGCGCGATCGACGATGCGCTGTTGCGCGCCGCGCATCGCGATCTCTTCGAGATGGAGCAGCAGTGGGCGGTGCGACTCTCTGATCTCCAGGCGCATCTGCTGCGCTACTCGCCCGACATCGTCCACTTCAGCGGCCACGGCACAACGGCCAACGAGATCATCCTCGAGAATGAACATGGGGAAAGTCAGCCCGTCTCGGCGGCACTCCTGAGCCAGCTCTTCTCTCTGCTGCGCGACAACATCCGCTGCGTCGTCCTCAGCGCCTGCTATTCGGCCAGACAGGCCGACGCCATCGGCGACAGCATCGACTGTGTGGTCGGGATGAACGATGCCATGAGCGACAGCGCTGCCATCGCATTTTCGGCCTCGTTCTACCAGGCGCTTGCCTATGGCCGCAGCGTTGGCACCGCGTTTGCGCTGGGAGCCAACCAGATCGACCTCGCCAGCCTGCCCCAAAGCCATACGCCCCACCTGATCGACAAACGAGCCGTGGCTGACCAGACCTGTTTCGTAGAGCCGTCACGCGCCCACCACGCCCCAGACGACGCAGGATAGGTCCACTTCCAGAGAGAATCGACCCACAATCGGCACGGAACCACCGATTGTTAGCATTGCCAGAGAAAATCGATTTTCTGAACACAGACCAACAGGCAAAAGAGGTCATGATGTCAACAAATGGCTCTGTCCCCATCTACAATCTATATATCAACGGTCAGTGGCGCGCACCCGAAGGCGAACAATATCGTCCGGCAATCGATCCATCCAATGGCGACCTGCTGGCGCAAATTGCCCAGGCCGACATCTGCGACACCGAGATAGCGATCCAGGCGGCGCGCACCGCGTTCGACGCTGGCGACTGGGCCAACATGCAGCCGGGCGCCCGTTCCCGGCTATTGCACCAGCTGGTCGATGCGCTGGAGGAACGACAGGCTGAGATCGCGGATGCAGAGATGCGCAACAGTGGCTGCACCTGGCGCAAGGCCACCCTGATGGACATTCCGTTGGGCCTGGTCCATTTCCGCCACTTTGCCAAGTTGGCCGACTTTGAGCCGCTGGAGCCGGTGCCCCAGATCACCATGCCGGCGCTCTCCTACAACGTGGTGCGCCGCGAACCCATCGGCGTCTGCGGCCAGATCATCCCGTGGAATTTCCCCTTCCTGATGGCTGTCTGGAAGATCGCACCGGCGTTGGCCGCCGGCAACACCATCGTGATCAAGCCCGCCAGCTACACCCCCCTCAGCGCGGTCAAGATGTTCGAGATCATCCACGACAGCGGGCTGTTGCCACCGGGCGTGATCAACCTGGTCACCGGACCCGGGCAGGTGGTCGGGCCGGAGCTATGCACCAACCCGATGGTCGACAAAATCGCATTCACGGGCAGTACCGAAGTGGGCCGCGAGATCATGCAACAGGCGGCCAGCACGATCAAGAAGGTCACGCTGGAACTGGGCGGCAAAAGCCCCAACATCATCCTCGACGACGCCGACCTGGAGATCGCGGTCGATGGCAGCATCTGGGCCTCGTTTATGCACAACGGCCAGGCGTGCGAGAGCGGTTCGCGGCTTTTCGTGGCGAGCGAGATCTACGATGAGTTTGTGCAGCGGCTGGTCGATCGTGTGGCCCAGCTCAAAGTCGGCCTTTCCGAGGATGGCGCCACGGACCTTGGTCCGGTCATCAGCGCGGGGCAACTGCGCTCCATCGAGAAGTATATCGAGATCGGCATCAACGAGGGTGCGACGCCGCTTCTGCTCGGCGAACGGCCCAGCGACCCAGAACTGGCCGACGGCTTCTACATCACACCCACCATCTTCGCCGGCGTGGACAATTCCATGCGCATCGCGCAAGAGGAGATCTTCGGTCCCGTTTTGTGCATCATCAAGTACGACAACGTCGACGATGCCATCCGCATGGCGAATGACACCATCTACGGCCTGGCGGCCGGCGTCTGGAGCCGAGACGTGGAGCGCGCCCTTTCCGTCGCCAACCGCATACGCGCCGGCACAGTCTGGATCAACGACTTTCATCTGATCAGCGCAGAGGCGCCTTTTGGCGGCTACAAGCAGAGCGGCCTGGGCCGCGAACTGGGCGAGTGGGGTCTCAAGGAATATCTGGAGACCAAACACATCCACATCGACCTGACCCACACACGCGAGAGCAAATTCTGGTTCGACATCGTCGCGCCCCAATTAGAATTGACGGGCCTGGCATCCCACGAACTCAGGCGACTCCAAGATAAAGAGCATCCACGAAGGTCGCGAAGGAACACCAAGCTATAGCCTTGATCTTCGTGCGCCCTTGAGTGATTCGTGGATAGGTATCTTCGTTGATTGGCATTCCACATCACTCAGATCCGAATCTCAAAGCTCGCCGGGCCACTCCTAGAGGATTTTGCCTGTCGAGTTTTATTGGCGGGTGCGTAGCCTTCGGTAGCTGCCCAGGTTATTGATCCTCAAAGAGCAGACCGGCGCGCCAGTCGAACGTGCTGACCGCGAAACGCAGACTGCCCCCGCTGACCGAGGACTTGGAGCCGATGGCGATATTCTCTGAACCGCCGCTGACGGCAGAGCGTGCACCCTCTGCTCGATTGCTGAACCCACCGCCCACAGAACCATAGTCGCCTTCGCCAGTGTTGCTATCTCCACCGGAGACCGAAGAATAGGCGCCGCTGGCCAAATTGTTCTGCCCACCACTGACCGAAGCGTAGCTGCCTTCTGCTTCGTTCCCGGCGCCGCCGCTGGCTGTGGATTGGTTCCCGCTGGCCTTGTTCTGGTTTCCACCGCTCACCGAGGATATGGTACCGCTGGCCGCGTTTAAAATCCGCCGCCGCTCACAGAGGCATATTCTCCGCTGGCGATGTTGCCATACCCTGCAGTGACTGAGGCATACGAGCCGCTAATGAAGTTGAATTCACCCACAACGATCCCGCCATAGCCACTGTAGTTGTTCTGGCTGCCGACCGCCAGGACATGCGAACCGCTGTGGTCGTTGACGCCGGATTCTCGCTCCTCGTTATAGCCGATAATCACGTTGCCCAGGCCGTTGCTGGTTTCGGTATCGTTCAAGCCATTGACCACATGCAGATTTGCGCCGCTGATGGTCAGCTCATTGCCGCTGCGGCTGACGTGGGTAAGCAAGGCCTCCAACGCGGCCACCCGCGCTTCCAGCGCCGCACTTTGATCCACAGTGCAGACCCAATTGGTGCCGTTCCATCGGATGATCTGATTGGTGGCGCACGACTGGGGCAACCCATTGTTGAGGGCATAGGGCGTCGCCAGCAGAGCCTGGCGCGGGGCAAGCAGCGTGTAGCCGCCGCTTGAGGCTCCGGGCCGCACCTTGATCTCCAACCACAGTGCCCTCCCATCAAAGACGTTGCCAAAATCAAGCGCCACGGTGAAGAGACCGTCGACAACCGCGACATCGTTGCCACTGACCACGCTGCCCACCGCCGGCACAGCTCTGAGCGTGGCCTACGACCCGGTCGGGCGCCAGAGCAGCGACCCCCTCGGCACGATCGAGTCCGGCATCGGCGCGACACCCCGCTGGCACGCCGCCTACCACGAGGTCTTCCCGCAGCGCGAGAACAACCTGCGGGTCGAGCTGCGCTTCGCCCCGGACCGCCGAGAAATCCGCCGCCGCCGCGCTGGCGTTCCAAATGGGTCCAGGCGCGGACCAGCCGGCCCTTCTGATAAGTCAGATGTGCGAGCTCGACTTGCAGCCGTCCTTCCCGCGTGCGCGCGCGGCGCCAAAGATTTCCAGGATCAGCCCGGTGCGGTCGAGCACTTTGGCGTTCCAGGATTTCTCCAGATTGCTCTGCTGGACGGGCGTGATGGCATGATCGATGATGACGAGGCCGGCGCCGTCTCCTCCACCA
>JAAUPU010000448.1 GCA_012032975.1 Caldilineaceae bacterium
CATATTGGCCCCAGTTTCCGGGGTTGAAGGAGCGGCTCGAAGGCTACTACGCCCACGTCGCCGACCAGTTGGCGGACTTCGCCGAGGTGGTCGGCGTCGGCCTGGTCGATACGGCCCAGGATGCCTACGCGGCCGGCGCGCACCTGGCCGGCGCGGATGTGGACCTGCTGATCTGCCACACCGCCACCTATGCCACCAGCTCCCAGGTTCTGCCAATTGTGCAGCAGGCGAAGCGACCCGTGCTCGTCCTCAACCTGCAACCGACGGCCGCGCTCGACTACGAAAATACCGACACCGGCGAATGGCTGGCCAACTGTTCGACCTGCTGCGTGCCGGAGATCGCCAACGCATTCCACCGCGCGGACATCGACTTTCAGGTTCTCTCCGGGCAGTTGTTTGGCGACGATGCGGTCTGGCGCAAGCTCCACGAATGGTGCCGCGCCGCGACCGGCGTGCGTACGCTGCGTGGCGCGCGCTTCGGCTTCCTCGGCCACACCTACCCCGGGATGTTGGACATGTACTCCGACTTCGCCCAGCATCACGCCCAGCTTGGGCTGCATGTCGAGGTGTTGGAGATGTGCGACCTGCAGGAACGGGTCCACGCTGCTTCGGCAGGCGAGATCGCTGCCAAGCTCGAAGAGGCCCACGCGGTCTTCGAGATCGACGACCGCGCGGATCGCGACGACCTGCAATGGGCCTGTCGCGTGGCGGTCGGGCTGGATCATCTGGCCGCCGACTTCGATCTGGCGGCGTTGGCCTACTACTATCGCGGCGCCAATCAGAATGAATACGAGCGGATCGGCGCCGGGATGATCCTGGGCAACTCGCTCTTAACTGCACGGGGCATCCCAGCCGCTGGCGAGGGCGACCTCAAAAACGCCGTGGCCATGAAGGTGATGGACGTGCTGGGTGTGGGCGGCTCCTACACCGAATTCTACGCCATGGATTTTGACGAGCACTTCGTGCTGATGGGCCACGACGGACCGGCGCATTTGGCCATCGGCGACCGCAAGCCCACGTTGCGCGGGTTGGGTCTCTACCACGGCAAGGCAGGATCCGGGATCTCGGTTGAGTTCAATGTCAGGACAGGGCCGGTCACGATCTTCGGCTGCACCCAGAGCCGCGACGGAAACCTCAAATTTTTGGCCGCGGAGGGCGAAGCCTTGCCCGGCCCCATCATGCGCATCGGCAACACCAACAGCCGCATCCGCTTTGGCCTGCCGCCGGCCGAATTCGTGGACGCCTGGTGCAGTGAGGCGCCCACCCACCACTGTGCGTTGGGCGTCGGCCACGTGGCCAGCGTGTTGCAGAAGTTTGCCCGTTTGAGCGGGCGACCGTTTGTGGAGGTCGGCGGTGTACGGCCCTGACAAACCACTATATAGCCCACTCATATCTGGCTGAAGACCCGTATATAGCAATGATGCCCGTACGCAAATCTGCTTGCTGGGTATGCACTGCAACTATTGACGCTGATTTGCTTCTGTGCTATATTCACGCTTTCCTGGCGTCCCCAGAAGTAACGTACAGCCCAAAATTCCCAGAAACTCTTTGCCCCAAGAGGCGTCGAAGCAAGGCCCGTGGCATCAAGCGTGAAAGGCTGCGCCACGGTAGAGATATCTTCTACAAATATGTTCTGAACCGTCCGCTGATCGTGCCACTTTCCCAGGAGGAGAATCCATGAAACATCGCTTTAGAATTCTGTTTTTGCTGGTCTTTGCCTTGATGTTGTTGCTGGCTGCCTGCGCACCCGGCGGCAGTGGGGCCGGAGATGGTGAAGCCGCTGGCGGAGAGGGCGCAAGCAGCGAGAGCGAAGCGGCTGCGCCTTCAGGCGACTCCCAGTTGCCCGTCGATGTGCCGCGCGAAAGCGTCTTTGTCGCCGACCAGATCTTCCGCTACAGCGTCATCGACAACTTCAACTTCTGGGTCAATGGACCACACGTGCCGCATCGACATGCGTTGATGATGGAGACGCTTTGGTACCGCGACCAGGAGACCGGCGAACGGCTCTATGGCGCGGCCATCTCGGACCCGGTCTACAACGAAGACTTCACGACGATGAGCGTCGATCTACGTGACGATATTTACTGGAGCGACGGCGTTCAGTTCACCGCCGACGATCTGGTCTATACCGTCAACCTGTTGAAGGACAACCCGGACATGGGCGCCAGCGGCTGGTCGGCCCAACTCAACCAGTTCTTGGACTCGGTGGAAAAGACCGGCGATTTCAGCGTCCAGTTCAACCTGAACCAGTCCAATCCTCGCTTCCATGGCATGTTCGAGACGCGCTGGAACGGCGTCTACATGATGCCCAAGCATATCTTCGAAGCTGTCGAAGATCCGGTCACCTTCACTTTCCCGGATCCGAGTAACCCTTGGCGCCTACACCGTGACTGAGACCGACCCCAATGGCTTCTGGGAGCTCTTCACCCGCCGCGAGGATTGGGAACGAACCCCGGCTGGCATCATCACCGGCAAGCCGGGTCCAGAACACGTGCTCACCATCTTCTACGGCGACAGCGCCAAGAAGGCCATTGCCATGTCACGCGGCGAACTGGATGTCTTCTTCGACGTCGACTTCGAGGCTTTCGAGACCGTGCTGGACACCACCGATACGGCTCGCTCCTGGTACACCGAGTTCCCGTGGGCTATCCCAACGAGGTAAGTACGCGCCAGTTTGCCTTCAACCAGGAGAGCGATCCCATCTACGCCAACAAGGATGTGCGCTGGGCGTTGGCGTTGGCCCTGGACATTGTAGATTTGCAGTCCGAGTACATCGGTGGCGTGGCCAAGGTCACCAATATGCCAGTACCGCCGACCGCTTCACTCGCCGCACTCTACCATGATCCCATGGAAGAGTGGTTCCAAAATCTGGAGATCGAAGTCGGTCCGGGCGAGATGTACAAGCCCTACGATCCGACCGTGCCGGACAAGATTGCAGCATGGGCCGAGGAGCAGGGCTACGAAGTTCCCGGCACACCAGGCGAGGTCTTCGGCACCGGCTGGTGGAATTATGACCCGGAGACCGCTGAGAAGCTGCTGGTCAAGAACGGCTTCAGCCGCGATAGCAATGGCGATTGGCTCAAGCCCGACGGCGAAAAATGGGTCATCGAGCTGCAGTCGCCCCCGGACGAGAACGATGCCTTCCGCATGGCCAACGCCGCGGCCGACATGTGGAGCGATTTCGGCATCGAAGTCAACCTGCTGGGCCTGGAGCGTAGCGTCTGGGATCAGAACCATGTCACCGGCCAATATCAGGTGAGTACGCCGTGGTACAGTTTCGCGCTGGCCTCTGGCGACTCATGGCCCGAGGTACGTGGCTGGCATCCAGACCTATACGTGTCCAATGGAGAAGATTACCGCGGCTTGGGTGGCAACAATCATCCGCGCATCAATGACCCGCTCGTCGGCGACTTCATCGACCATAGTGGTGGGCCTGGATCCTGGAAGCCAGGAGAACATCGATGTCAATACCGAATTCCTGAAGCACTGGATTGAAGAGATGTACTTCATTACCCCCATCGCCTTCAAGAAGTTCGTGACCTGGGATGAGAAATACTGGACCGGTTTCCCCACCGCGGAGAACCCGGAATACATGCCGCTTTATTGGTTCCAGGGTGGCAAGTTCGCCTTCCAAAGCCTGGAACCCACTGAATAAGTAATGGCACAGGATCAGAACCCTGATCCTTCCAGTTCAAGCGGATTCCCACGGACTGCCTGAATGTCCGTGGGAATCTCTTTGAACCGGAACAACCGCTTTCTCTCCAGTGTTCGGAATCGCAAGAACGCAAGCCAGCCGCGGAGCCTACGGTGACGTTACTCAAAGAGTACTTTCTACCACGAATCTTGCAGTGGGTGATGGTCATCATCATGGGTGTGACCATCACTTTTTTGGTTCCACGTCTATCACCGATCAACCCGATTGACCAGGCCATGGGGCGACTTACCGCGTTTTCAATCGCTCAGCCAGAGGCGAACCATGCAATTGCGTGATCATTGAAAGATCTGTATGGGTTGGAAGGATCGATGCTGGAGCAATATTTCAGCTTCTGGAACTCCGACAGCATGGTGTTGCGGATGCATGGCGCGCAGGAAGTCGATGCGGGATCGGCGCCGGAATACTATCGCATGGTCCGCGATCTTGCGCAGCGCGCCGGGTTGCCGATGCCACGTGTCTATATCATGCACAGCCCGCAGCCGAATGCGTTTGCCACCGGCCGGGATCCCA
>JAAUPU010000449.1 GCA_012032975.1 Caldilineaceae bacterium
TTCGTCGTTTCGTCGTTCAGGGTGTAGGCATCTTCAAACCTGAAGCCGGTATTGGACTTCGCGAAGACGAGTGTCCCGGCATCGTCCGATTCCTCCAGGGCAAACACCCACATGTAGACAGGTTGCGCAAACCCATGAGTTCGGCGGGGGGCATTGCGGCTGGATCCAGCCGTAGCAGTACACCGCTTTCGCTGGACGTGCCCAGCGTCTCGAATTTCAACTTGGCGTCAACTATTCCAAGCGTCTCATGCAGAAAAGCTGCACTCGCAGCCAAACTCGGTATGTCCTGAAGCTGTCCCTGTCGCGGCATGTGGGTGAAATTGGTTGACATTATTGGCACCTATTCGCGTTTTGCTCACTATGCAATTGAGACCGGTTCACGCTGCATGCGTGGCGGCAGCTTGCGTTCCATTTTCCAGATCGGCGATCAAGTGGGCTCGCAGTTCAGTCAACCGCTCACTGAAAGCCTGAAGGCGAATGATATCTTGCCGATGGGTATAGCGCACAGCATCTTGTACTCTGGCTTGGAAACGCCTAGAAGTTGCGGATGCGGGTCCTGCAACATCCCTTTCTAGTCGTGCTTCCAAATTTCGGATATCCGGCTCCAAGGACTGCACGACTCTATCTGTTACAGCTGCAATAGCTCGCAATGCAAAACTGTAGTTGTTGCGCACCTCTGCAATAAGCGCATCTCTTTCTATCGGCTTACTAAAAACCAATCCGGCAAACCTGGCACATTGATCGTAAACAGCGCGATAGTAGTAGCCCCAGAACAACAATTTGATTGCAAAATCTTCGCGGGCATCTTGGGCCATTTGGCCTGACAGTTGACCAACAACTTCTGTCAATCTGTAATTCTGATACAGAAACAGCATGAAGGCGCGGACGGGTAAAGGTGCAGCCCTGCATTTAGGGAATAGTATAGTGATTTTCTGAGGTGGGACGGCTAAGCCTCTTTCATCTACTACAATGATGTGATCTGGGAAAACGTCCTCCTCTATCCGAGTGGCAAGGGCTTGGAAGGCAGTAGTCTGCGCTTGTCGGTAACGAGCGCGTCCGGCCTCGTCAAGATCCGAAGGCATGGTCCTGGTTATGTAGTAGTCGGTTCCCCAATTCAGATTGAACAGAAATGCATAGCTCAATAGGTCGTGCCCCGCAGGGATCGTTATATCTACCAAATAGTTTGGATCAGGCGGCCCATCCGCTTTTTGTTTTCCAGGCGAGTAGCTGGGTATTTCTGGCGACGATTGAACTGGATTAAACAGTTTGAACAGCAATGGGAGGTCGAGAAAGAAGAGATTGCTCGAAATATCGCGTGCCCCGGGAGCGAACATCATCACAGGTTCCTGAATGTCGCTGATATGAAAGACGTTGGCGATCTCTGTCCCGTGTTGGACGGCATTGGTTTCCATCGCGTTGTTGATCGCTCGTCTCACCTCTACTTTCTCGAAGTGTGAGGCGATACCATATCTGGCCCGCTCAGTATCGGCCGAAGGGATGAAACGGCGGCGAAATGAATCAAGGTCTAGCCGAAACGCCTGATCGCCCGATTCCTCTCTTACCAATCGGTTCTGAGCAAAGCTAAATGGGGCGCAATCATGAACACGTCATAATCTGCCACCACCTCGTAGTATTTCTTTTCGGCAGGCGGGTTGTCGGTCTGGCTCGGTGTGGATGCATTGGGTTTACCTTTTGTGAGAAGCGCCAACACGTTGACGGGATAGAAGGTAGCGCCAACAAGCTCGGTTGGTTCGGCGAATTGCACTAAAGGAGATGCGCCATTGTCTGCGGCTTCTTGCACATGCCAGTAATGCTCCCACACGAACGCAGCGTTGTCTCCCGATAGCAAACGAAACTCTTGCGAACTGAAGTCTCGTCCTGTAGGTGAAGTTTTTGGTTGGTATGGTAGACCCTCTAGCGCGAGGTTCCGAAGACCTTCATTGAGCCATGTTGGTGTAGGCTGAACCGTTCTTGCTTTTGCTATTGCTGCTTTTATCGCTTCAAACGCCTGCTGAGTGTAGATGCTCTTCCTGGCTATGAATACTTGGTAACATGGGGCGTCATCGTCCGTGACAAAGGAAGGGCGCGCGATTTGGCTGTTGTGGCGTTGATTTACGGTTGAAAATTGCGTATATCTCAAGTAGTAGGTAGCGGATGTACGTCTTCCACCAAAGTCATCAGCGTCTACCACCACCAGCAAATCGTTGCCACCCACTACAGTTACACCTTTGGGCCTGGCGCCATCTCTCTCTGCAATTCTTGCATCACCTACTGCAATTAGCTTGGGAATGTAGGCGTATCTGTATACTCTCGGCTCGTCTTCGTCTTCCGGCTGATTTGTCTTTAGGGCCGTAGTGACGCCGATCAGCGTGTGCTGCTCATATTGCCAATCGACCACCTTCTTCGAAAGGGAGGCAAAGAAAGGTATGTTGCCCCGTGTGAAATAGGCATTGGATGATTTGCCTTTCGTCGGCAACTTCTTTCCGACCGCCGTTCTCGCAGAGAAGGGCAGTACCGATCCTTCGCTCGTCTTCCTGATGAATATCAGGCTTTGTGTACGCTCTGCCGCGACCACAACCCTGCCGTAAATAGCGTCATCTACGCCCATTGCTACAGGATCGACGGGAAAAGCAGGAGGATGACAGGTATAGGTCGGCAGCACGCGAGGCCTTGCCGCCCGGGTGTCTACAGCCGGAGCGGGCCTATCCTCAATCGGAGGCGTTGTTACTTGGGCCGTTCCAGACAAAGGCGGCGATGATGGTTGACGTGTTTGCGGCCCTGGAGCGCCATGCCCGTTCCCAGTTGGAGGTGGAGTGGATCCAGGAGTTGCTCGAACAGCACTTCCACGACTTGGGCTAAGATTGGGTAGAGGCATTACGCTCCCTCCGGTTGAGTTTTGCAGCAGCCTGCAAGATCTGGCCGGTGATGCCCATCGTCGGCAAATGCGCCGTGATGGTCGCGGCGGCTCCTGCATCGAGTGGATTGGGCACAACATCAGGCTCGCCACACGTTCGGCATTTGCCGGTGCGCAGATCGAGCGGAGGGGGTGGCGGGATGGGAGCAACGGTGGTGTCTGTCATCTTGATCTTTTCCAGATTGGTCCAAGCTTTCGCGTGCTAATACTTGACGATATAGGTGAGGGCATAGTAAGGAGGTAGATTGTTGTGAGGTTGACCCCCGCCCCGATCGTCGGTTCCTCCTACATGTATAGAACCCCGTTTCGTCTGATAAGGATGGTCATCATCGTTTTCGCCCTTAAAGCTTCGATCATGAATATAAAAATCTCCACCTCGTATTGCGTGATTGTGATTGGGCATTTCCTCCTTCGTTAGAGTGACCTCTTTCTCCCCTGCTTGACTATTTAAAGCATATTCTTGCCCAGCGCCCACAATGAACTGGCTGCGCAGGTCGGGAACGGTGTCCCTGCCAAGGGCATCATACAACTCATCAAACTTCCATCGATCGAATTGTTTACCATCGCAAAGTAGCCACCCTCTTGGTGCGCTGCTGCCGGCGTAGGCCAAGATCGCCCCAACCGGCATCACGAAACCCGTTTTGTCTTCAATGCGACCGGTCGCTTGCACATTCCCGCCAACCTTTGCGTTCCCTGTGGCGTCAAGATGACCCGTGGTTTCTATGTTTCCACCGATCTTTGCATCTCCTTTTGCGCCAAGATGACCACTGACTTCTACATTTCCCTCCGCCGTGATGCGCGCCTTCTCTTCCAGCGGGCTTTCCTTGTCCGCCGTCGCCTTGCCCATGAAGACCAGGTCGGTGCGGTCGTTGGCGTCGTTGCGCCCCTCGATGCGGAACGTCGGCTCGTGCGCTGCGCCTTGACCGGGCGGGCCGATGTTGAAGTCGATGGCTGCACCTGAATCCTGCCCCCCTTCCCCGTTGGTGAGGCGCAGCACCGGTCCCACCGCGCCTTGCACGTCGCGGCGAATCTCCAGATCGGCGCTCGGTTCATCCGTGCCGATGGCGATCTTGTCGCTGCGCAACAGCAGCGGGCTGAACTGCACCGGCAGCACCCACGCCCCTTCCCAATACCCGGGGATGTTCTCATAGCGCAGCAGGATGTTGTACGTGCCCGATGGCCTGTCCGTCACCCAGTTGGAGAGTTCAAAGGTGAGCGGTTGGTCGCGGGTGACTTCCATCAAGGCAGGCGACCCTTCGCCTGCCTCACCCCTTCCGGGCGCTTGACGTTGAAGGCAATGGTTTCGTG
>JAAUPU010000450.1 GCA_012032975.1 Caldilineaceae bacterium
GAAGCAGCGCTACATTCAGTGCTGGAAAGACCTCTTCGCTGAGTCGCGTGTACTCTTCCACCGCCGCGCCTGCGGTCAGGTTTTCGCTCTCTTCGACCAGCGGATAGACGATAAAGCCCTGACGCCCTTCGCTTGCCTCGCGGCGCATGAAATTGTAGAGTCGTTCCCGCTCTGCCGGACGGAACCACTTGGTCTTGACCGGAATACGACCCGGCGGCATTTCGTCGATGACGCTGATATCGAGGTCGCCGTAGACGGTCAGCGCCAAGCTGCGGGGGATGGGCGTTGCGCTCATCACAAGGAGATGGGGCTGCGCGCCTTTGTTGCGCAGAGCGCCCCGCTGTTCGACCCCGAAGCGGTGCTGTTCATCCACCACCACAAAGCCCAAATTGGCGAACTCGACCGCTTCCTGGATCAGCGCGGTCGTGCCCACGACGACGTCGATCTGGCCATTGGCCAGGCCTGTAAGCACGCGCGTCCGTTCGTCACCTGTTACACGACCGGTAAGCAATTCGACCCGGATCGGTGTTGCATCTGGGCGAGACTGGCTGGCCAGCAATGTGGTGATGCCGCGGAAATGTTGCTCGGCCAGAATCTGGGTCGGCGCAAGCAGCGCGGACTGGGCACGATTGGTTGCTGCGATCGCCATCACACCGGCGGCGACGGCGGTCTTGCCGCTGCCCACATCCCCCTGGATCAAGCGCGTCATCGGCACTTCGCGGGCGATATCAGCCGCGATTTCATCGAGTACGCGCATCTGGGCGCCGGTCAGCGCGAAGGGAAGTGACGCCGCGAAACGCTCGATCATGGCGCGGTCGCTGGGCAGAGGCTGCGCGGTCGCCTGGGTCAAGTCGGCGCGGCGTTGGAGCACACCCAACTGCACATAAAACAGCTCTTCAAAAGTCAGCCTTCGCAACGCCGCGGCCAGCTGTTCGCTATCGTCCGGGAAGTGGACCTGCTGCAACGCCTCGCCAAGCGCCATCAACTCGTACTGATCCAGAATGCTCTTGGGCAGCGGGTCCGCGAGCATGGCAGCAAATTCATCCAACACCAGCTTGATAATCTCGCGCAGCCGCTTCTGACCCAGCCCCTCGGTCAGCGGGTAGATGGGCGCCAGGCGACCGGTGGCCACCCGCTCATCGTCCACATCTTCGAAGACCGGATTGTCCAGCGTCTTCTGGCCCATGTAGAGGCCGACCTTGCCGCTCCAGCGCATGGTCGATCCAGGCGTCAACTGTTTGATGATGAAGCGGTTCCACCAGGTGGCGTGGAGCGTGCCGGTGCCATCGGCAAGGATGCCCTGGACCATGCTGCGGTTGATGCCAACCTTGCGTTCGCGCACTTCCCACAGGTTGGCGATGATGGTGGCCTTCTCGCCCGGCTGCAACTGCGAAATGGTGCGCAGTTGGCTGTAATCTTCGTGGCGAGCGGGCAGGTGCCACAAAATGTCCACGACCTGGTGGATGCCAAGCCGGGCCAATTGCTCGGCGGTGGCCGGGCCAATTCCTGGCAGAATCGTGGGTGAGGATTGCAGGTTTTGGGGGGAGAAAGTGTGGCTGGCCGCGCGACGAACCCGCTGGCGTGCAATGTGGGTCGGCTCGGGCGGCGGGTAACCACCGTCTTCGTCGAACGCCTCGTCGAACGCCCCGTCGTCGTCCTGGTCGCCAGCTTGGTCGCCATCGTCAGACTCTGTCCCTGGGTCTGCGCCACCGATGGAGGCTGACCCCAGGTCATCTGACTCAGCTAACCCCGCGGCGTCGAGATCTCCCTCCAGAACCGCACGCAGACGCACCATGATCTCGGGTCTTGCCTCTGGCGTCGCACTGCCGTACTGGTTCATCAACGCTACGGCGGCGTCGGCCAGCGCGCTCTCTTCGGCCTCGGCCAGCGCATCGTCATGCCAGCGTTCGGCCATCGCCTCCAGCCCGCCGATCACCGCGCGGTTGCGATAGCTCTGGCGTTCTTCCAGGTCCAGGACATTCTTGAGTCTGTCGAATG
This sequence comes from Caldilineaceae bacterium, assembly GCA_012032975.1. Next base: position 1,999 of record JAAUPU010000450.1, read on the forward strand.
CAGATTTTGCCACGAGGTCAGTAGGCCCCTTCGTACACCACCACGCCGATGGCGTTAGGCCCCATGTACGCAGCGAGGCTAGGAGGATAGGTGAGTTGCTCGACCGTTACGTTGGGCAGACTTTCCGCCAGCCGCCGGAGCAATTCGGTCTGCGGCTGTTCGTAGGCATGGTTCAGGACGCCTACGCGTTCGACCCGTGCAAACTCGGAGACGAACTCGGTCAGTTTGTCCACCACTTCATCCCGCGTCTGCACCTTTTCCAGCGGAATGAGACGTCCTTCCTCCATCATCAACATGGCCTTGATCCCCAGCATTGTGCCCAGCAAACTCTGCGAGGAGCCTAACCCGGCGCTCCGTTCCAGGTAGTTCAGGCTTTCGGCAAAAGAGGCAAAGTAGAGATGGGGAACGGCGCCATTGACGATGCGGGCGACGTCGTTGATGGTGGCGCCTTCGCTTGCGGCCTTGGCCGCCTGCTCCACCAGCAGGCCCAAGCCATACGAGGTGCTGAAGCTGTCTATCACGCGGATGCTGTAGCGACCCTTGAGCATCTCTGCGGCGCGACGCGCTTGCATCCACATGCCGCTCAATTCGCTGCTCATGTGGATGGAGACAATCTGTTCAGAGGCCTTGCCCAGGCGCTGATAAGTGTCCAGGATCGTGTTGACATCGGCCGCCTGCACCTCTGGAAACTGGTTGAGGCCCAACGCCTGTGCTTCCTGTATCTTGTCGAACAACTCGCCGGAGGAAAAGTCAGCATCCTCTTCGAATAGCGAGCCGCCCAACTTGATACGATGTGGGATGACCTCAATCTTGTACTGCTCCAATGCATGTTGGGTCAGGAACGCATTGCTGTCGGTTACGATTTGAACATTACCCATGGATTGGCCAATCTCTTCTGCTCGAATGTCTGCTCGGACGCCCTGCGGTTTGGCGACGAAGCGCCGGACATTCGAGGGTGTGCACTCTACTCAACTGATAGGATATAGAGATAGTGTGGCTGTCCACCGTATGCCACTTCTAACTCCTGTTCAGGATACCTGTAGGCTACGATTTCAGCCAAATTTTCGGCATCACTTTCTGTGATACCTTCGCCAAAGTAGAGGGTGACGATCTCGGAATCGGCTGCATTCATCTGCTCCAACAGGTCCAGCACGACCTCTGAAATCGTCTGGCCCGCCGCTGCCAACTCTCCATTCACCAGGCCGACCAGATCCCCGGATTTGAGCGCCAGTGCGTGGTTGGGCAGGTCGCGGGTTGCCACGGTAACCTCGCCACTTTGGACTCGGGACGCATGGTCCATCATCGCTGCCAGCGCAGAGTCAAGGTCATCGCTTCGAGCAGGCAGACCCAGCAACGCAGCCACTCCCTGCGGCAGCGTCCTGACCGGAGCGACGGCTACCTGGCGTTGCTCATTCGTGGTCAACTGCGCGGCCTGTTGCGCGGCCAACAGGATGTTGCCGTTGTTGGGCAGCAACATCACTTGACGATGTGGCAGCGACTCCACGGCCGCGGCCAATTCGGCCGTGCTGGGATTCATGCTCTGCCCACCCAGCACGATGCTGTGCGCACCCAGAGTGCGAAAAAGCGCTGCAAAGCCACTGCCCGCCGCGATTGCGACCACGCCGATTCCCCGATCAGCGCCGATCGGCGGCCTCTGTTCGCTGCCCCTGGCCGTGGCTGTCTCGGCCCGCGCTGCCCCGTCGTCCATGTTTTCGACCACAACATCGGTCACAAAGCCGAGCTGCACGGCATAGGAAAGTGGCACACCTGGATTGAAGACGTGGACATGCACCTTCACCAACTGACTGTCGCCTTCCACCAGCGCATAGTCGCCCATTGAGGCGATATCGGCCAAGATCGCATCCACCTGCTTGGCCGGTCGTTCGATGAGAAACTGCACGTCAAAGCCCCAGCGGATCGCGGGCAACTCCCGTTCGCCCTTGTCGAATTGACTCTCGATCTCAGTCTTGATCGCATCGACTATTTGGTCGTCTGGATCGTGCGGTGTTGGCAGCCCCAAAAGGCCGCGCCACATTCCCTCGACGATGAAGAAAAGCCCCTTGGCGCCTGAATCGACGACGCCGGTCTCAGCCAGGATGGGCAGCAGGTCGCGCGCCTGCTGGCCGGCGGTGGGCGAGGTCTGAAAACGTATTTGAAGCCGCGCTCGGTGATCAGGTCGGAATAGGACAGCGTCAGCCAGGGCAGTTCCGCACGCT
>JAAUPU010000451.1 GCA_012032975.1 Caldilineaceae bacterium
TGGCCGGAATTGTCTCGGTCGCGGTCATCATTGCCAGCTTTTCCAGCATCGCGTTTATCGAGTTTTCCTTTATCGCCAGCCTGGATGCCGATGAATTCGAGGTCGCCATGGCATTGCCGGGCGGAACGCCGCTTCACGCTACAGAGCGCGAGGCGCTTCAAGTGGAAGACATCCTGCGCTCGCATCCCATCGTCGAAGATGTCGTCACACGCATCGGCGGCCAGGGTAGCCCGGAGGAAGCCTCCTTCACCGTCGCGATGTTCACCGAACGACCCGAGGAAGTGACCGCTGAATCGGTCATGAACGATCTCCGCGGCCCGTTGGCTGCCGTGCCTGGCATCCGATTTGGCGGGGGCGACACTGGCTTCGGCGGTGGCAGCGATATTACGGTCGAGGTGGTGGCCCGGACGGCGCCAGCTTTAATGAGCTGGGCGCCACGGCCAACGCCGGTGGCCGAACAGATGGCTGCCATCCCCGGTCTGGTAGACCTCGACGTGAGCTACAAACCGGGGCGACCAGAGCTGCAGATCCAGATCGACCGCCAACGCGCCGATGACCTGGGCTTGAGTACAGCCCAGATTGCGTCGACGGTGCGCTTGTTGGTCAACGGGGATGTGGCCACCACCTTCCGCGGCGAAGGAACCGAGGCTGATGTCCGCGTCCAACTGGCGGAAAGCGACCGCGGCGGCATGGAAGATATCCTGAACATCAACCTGCTCTCGTCCAACGGTCAACTGGTGCCGCTGCGCAACGTGGCGGAAATCGTGGAGGCGGTCAGCCCAAATGCCATCTCCAGAACGGACCGCCAGCCGACGATTACCATCAACGCCAATGTGAGCGCCGAGCGCACGGCGCCTTCAGCGACCAGTGATGTGGCGGCGCTGCTGCCAACGCTGGAGCTTTCTGAAGGTACGGTTGTGCGGATGGGCGGTGCAGCGCAGGACCAGACGGATGCCTTCACGAGCATGTTGTCCGCTCTGTTGCTGGGCGTGCTCTTTGTCTACATGGTGTTGGCGAGCCAGTTTGGCAGCTTCCTCCAGCCGCTTCTGATCATGTTGGCCATGCCGCTGGCCATCGCCGGCGCCATCGTGGGCCTGCTCGTTGCGGGTTTCCCTTTGGACTTGACGGCCATGATCGGCTTCATCATGCTCATGGGGCTGGTGGTGAAGAACTCGGTGCTGCTGGTGGACTTTGCCAACCGAGCGCGGCAAAAGGGCGCCACGGCCGATGAGGCTATGATCATCGCCGGCCCGGTGCGTTTACGTCCCATTCTGATGACTTCGCTGGCCATGATTCTGGCCATGATTCCGATTGCCATGGGCCTGAGCGCTGGTGGTGAGTTCCGACAGCCGATGGCGGTCGCCATCATGGGTGGCATGATCACCAGCACGCTCTTGACGCTGCTGGTCGTGCCATTGGCCTATGGTGCGGTGATCGGACTCCAGGACCGCATGAGCGCACGTCGCAAGGCCAAGCAAGCGACCCAAAAGGCTGCGCGACAAGCGGCGCGGCGGGAACAGCAACCGGCACTCGAGAGTGGCGCGGTCGCCGGTGGAGACTGATCGAGCTTTCAATCCATCCTCGTCAAGAACGAGTGTGTACCATGTCAAGGAGGCACTGTGTCAACTATCGCTATTTCTGAGAAACCCCAACAGGGCGAAACCGGCCCTGAGTCTGTATCACCGAAGGGTGACCAGCCCCAATCCCGACCAGCCATGCGCTATTTGATGGTCGGCATCGGCATTGTCGTCGTGGCGCTGCTGACGGGATGGTATGTCCAGACTCAGCCAACAACTGCAACAGGGTCCGCGGAAGCGGAGTCGGTTGCACGGCAATTGCAGGTCTATGAATCGACGCTCGGCGTGGGAGAGGGTGACAGCGCAACCCAAACTGGGCCAGCCACAGCGCTCGCTCAAGCTGCGCCTGTGCCGGTGGCCATCCTCGTAGAACAGGCCGCGGCCTCGCCGGAGGAAGCCGAGCCTTCGACAGTTGCATCGGTCAGTGCGCCTGTAGTCAAGCGAAATCCAGGCGGCGCTGTGGGTCAGATGGCCGTCGTTCGCGCGGGCGGCGCCGAGCTGCTGGCCTCGCCAGTTGGAGCGTTACTCATGACCTTGCCAACGGGTGCGTCCCTGAATGCACTGGCGGTTACCGATGATCGCGGTTGGCTCCATGTTCGCGTTGTCGAGGGCGTGGATGGCTGGGTCGAGTCAGACAGGATCCTCCTTTTCAATGACGCCGCGCTGCCGGTCGCGCCAACAGACGCAGGCGCGGCGCCGACAGCCCTGGCTGGAGAGGGAATCCCCGCAACGGTTGGCCCCGCTGCCGGCCCAACCATGCCCACCGATCTGGCAGAAGCTGCGTTGGCAACGGTTGCGTTGACAGGCTCCCGGCTCAATATGCGTTCCGGCCCCGGTGCAGATTTCCCGATCGTTGCCAAAGCGCTTCCGAACGAAGTGTACGCGGCAGTCGCGCGCAACGCCACCGGAGATTGGGTGCAGCTCAGGAATCCACAGTTGGCGGGAGCGCCTGCCTGGGTTTCTGCCGAGTTTGTCACGCTCAGCATACCCCTAGCCAAGTTGCCGATCCCGGATGAGTTTTAGGCGAATCCAAAATAAGAAGCATCCACGAAGCACGAACTCTTGACCTGTTTTTCGTGAGCGTTCGCAGATGTCGAGCCGACTTCCGTGGACGTCCAAGTCTAGATGACCATCCCCAAGAAATTAGGTGTGTGATATGTTTAGCCAAGAATCGACCAACCGGCAATATCCGCGATCGGATCGTCGGATTCGGTCAGGAACAGACCGCTTCACCAGGGGCATTCGCTACCATGTTGCCCTGGCCCTCATCGCGGCATTGATGCTGATGGGTGGCGCGTTGCTGGCCGAGCGAGTCTCGGCCCAGGCTGCCCCCAATGCTGCTTCTGGTCTGGTCTCCGTCGTGCGCAGCGGCGGCGCCGATCTGTTGGACAGTCCAGACGGCGCGGCAGTTGCTTCGTATGTTGTCGGCGACTCTTTAACCGCCCGCGGTCGCGTCCGCCGACGGAAACTGGATTTTCGTCGAGGATGTCGATGGCGGCGTGGGGTGGGTCGGCAGCGAGCAGATATTGCTCTTCAACGCCGGCACACTGCCGGTGGCTGAAGAGCTTGACCTCCGCGCGCCCCAAGCGGCTCCAGCCAGTACGGTTGTCGAGAACGAAGAGCCGACTGCCGCGGGCATGGCCGTTGCAGTCGTTGAAGCGGCCGCCGCGCCCACACCGTCACCCGCTCCGGTGGCGCCCGCATCCTTGCCTGCTGATGTGATGGCGACGGTTGACCTGGTCGATGCGCGGCTCAACATGCGCTCCGGACCAGGCACGGACTTCCCGGTCGTTGCCAAAGCGCTACCTTCCGAGAGCTTTCGCGCGCTGGCCCGCAATGGCGCGGGCACCTGGGTGCAACTTCAGTTGCCGGCCTTGGCCGACGATGTGGCATGGGTCGCGGGCGACTTTATCTCGCTCTCTGCGCCGGTCACCGACCTGCTGATTTCCGATCGGATCAGCGCTTTGCCTGGGCTGGTCGAAGTGACCCTCGCGCCTGTTGCAGAGCGTTCGACCAGCGCGCCGGTGGAGGGGTTGGCCGGCAACCTGGTTTTTTATGATGGGCAGGGAGCGATCCATCGCTACAATCTGGAGACGGGTGTGCTGTCCAGGCTGACGGGTGGCTCCGACCCGGCGGTCAGCCCGGACGGCAGACAGGTTGCATTCTTGCGCAGCGGCGGTGAGTATGGCCTCTACCTGATTGACATGGACGGCGGCAACGAGCGCGAGATCTTCCGCAGCGGCGGACGCCTGGGGTCGCCGAGTTGGCGGTCGGACGGGCAGGCCATCGTCTTTAGCGAGGCCGATGGCAGTTTCAAATGTTACGACATCGGTCTGGGTCTTTGTTTTACAAACCGTGAGCTTTGCCCCGGCTTCCGCTGCCTGCCTGCTTCTGCACGCGTCGAGAAGCCAGAGTTCCAACTCTCCGTCGTCGATGTCAACGGCGAAGGTTATCGAAACCTGCACGCGTTGAACACCGCTCAATCGCCCAACTGGGGTCCAGACGGTGTCGTCTATGGGAGCAGTACGGGCCTCGAAATCACCCAGGATCAGCCCAATGCAGACGACCTGGTCGGTTGGCCTCTTCGCAGTTTTATTTCGATCCAGCGTGGCAGCCGTCGGGCGAGCGTGTCGCA
>JAAUPU010000452.1 GCA_012032975.1 Caldilineaceae bacterium
ACCAAGATTTGACCTGGTTCTTCGTGCAGCTTCGTGTAACTTTGTGGACAGTTATTTCCCCGCAATGGCACAAAGTAGGTCGGTCAAGGATGTGTGGCCGACCGCGTCCCATCCCAGAGCCGGAATTCAGTGGGTGATTTTCGGCAACTGGCATATAATAAATTGCCCGACGTTTCATCAGGGTTGAGCGCACAGTTTCCCAATCGATAGACCACCAGGAAGGCAGCCGCCATGCAGCGACCCAATATTCTCTGGATCTGTTCGGACCAGCAGCGCTGGGACACGATTGCCAGCCTGGGCAATTCCCACATCCACACGCCGAACCTGGATCGCTGGTCAGCCAGGGAGTCGCCTTCGACCACGCCTTTTGCCAAAGCCCCATCTGCACGCCGAGCCGGGCCAGCTTCCTGACGGGGATGTATCCCAGCAGCGTGCATGGCTGCATGAACGGCAACGAACGCTGGGCCGAGGCCGCGCCGTTGGTGACCAAGCTGCTGGCCGATGCCGGCTACGATTGCGGTCTGGCCGGCAAGCTGCATCTGGCCGGCTGTTCCGAACGGATCGAACCACGGCCAGCCGATGATGGCTATCGCGTCTTTCACTGGAGCCACGACCCGCGCGATCTTTGGCCGGAGGGCCACGCCTATCAACAGTGGTTGGCGGAGCGAGGCTATGATCTTGCCGAGTTCAACCGCAACCCCCACGCGGTGCCGCCGGAGCTTCATCAGAGCTCCTGGTGCGCACAGATGGCTATCGACTTCATGTCGGAAAGCCGCGACCAGCCCTGGCTCATGAGCGTCAACATGTTCGACCCGCACAGCCCGTTCGATCCGCCCCAGCCCTATCTGGACAAATACGATCCAGAGGCCATGCCGGAACCTCTCTTCCGCGAGAGCGACCTGGAGGCACAGGCCAAGTTGGAGGGCATTGACTTTCAGAATATCGGTCGTCGACCAGAGGAGTTTGACGCCAGGTCGATCAAGGCCGCCTACTACGCCATGATCGAGCTGATCGACCACAACGTCGGTCGGATGTTGGATGCGCTGGAGGCCACCGGACAGGCCGAAAACACGGTCGTCATCTTCATGAGCGACCACGGCGAAATGCTCGGCGACCACGGCCTGTTGCTCAAGGGTTGCCGCTTTTATGAAGGGTTGGTGCGCGTGCCGCTGATCGTCTCGTGGCCCGGCCATATTGCCACGGGCAAGCGCAGCCACGCGCTGGTCGAACTGACCGACATCGCACCGACGCTGTTGGCGTTGGCCGGTTTGTCCGCGCCAAAGCGGATGCAGGGCGCTCGCTGCTGCCGATATTAGGGAACGGCGTCGTACAGTCAGACGCGGGCCATCGACCATTTGTGCGCAGCGAATACTATCGCGCACTCAACCCAGACGTGCCCGGTCGTCCTGGATTTCACGGCGCCCACGCCACCATGATCCGCGATCAGCGCTACAAACTGGTCGTCTATCACGGCCACGAATCTGGCGAGCTTTTTGATCTGGAGAGCGACCCCGGTGAGTTTGTCAACCTCTGGGACGATCCCGTCTGCGCAGAAACCCGTTTTCGCCTGATGAAGGCGAGCTTTGACGCACTGGCCTTTGCGGTGGATCTAGGGTCGCCTCAGGTCATGAGCTTCTGACGACTCTGGTCCAAGCGGCGAGAAAGAGAGCAACACCATGCAGGAAGACAGGCAACGAAAGTCCACGCTCTCGGCAGAGAACGACGCGTTGCGACAGCGTATCACGGTGCTTGAGGAGGAACGCGTCGAGCAGCAGCATGTGGTGGACGCACTGCGCCAGGAAACGGCCTTGCTCCACGACCTCATCGATACGTTGCCTGACTATATCTATATCAAGGATCGCGACAGCCGTTTTGTGCTCAGCAATCGCGCCCACCTTGCCGTGCTTGGCGTGGACTCGTCCGACTCCATCGCCGGCAAGACTGATTTCGACATCTTTCCCCACGAGTTGGCGGCCCAATATTTCGCGGACGAGCAAGATCTGATCCGATCGGGCGATGCGCTGGTGGGTCGCCAAGAGTCCACGGTGACGCCAGAAGGTGAGACCTTGTGGCTCTCTACTACCAAGGTGCCGCTGCGCGATCGAGCGGGCGCGATCATCGGTCTCGCCGGCATGAGCCGGGACATCACCGAGCGCAAGGTCGCACAGGAGGCGCTGGCCCAATCCTTTGCGAACCTGGAGCAGTTCGCCTACATGGTGTCGTTCGAGATGCAGGGTCCGCTCAACACGATCGCCGACGATCTGGGGCTGCTGGAGGAGCGTCTGGGCGACCGGATCGGCGACGTGAGCAAGGCGATGATCGACCGGCTTCGCAATGCGTCTGCCAATGTGCATGGCTTGAGCGCAGGCCTGCTGACCTACTCGCGCATGGGCGCGTGGGGCACTCTGCGCGGTCCCATCGACAGCGGGGAGGTGTTGGAGCATGTGCTCGACACCCTGGAGGCTCGAATTCAGGAGAGCGGGGCGGACATCATCTCCGTATCCCTGCCAACGGTCGACGCCGACACGTCGCAGTTGATACAGCTCTTCCAACACCTGATCGGCAACGCGATCAATTTTCGTAGCGCGTCCCCGTTGACTGTGCAGATCGACGCGCAGCGGACCAACGGCCACTGGCGCTTTAGCGTGCGCGACAACGGCATCGGTTTTGACCCACGATTTCAAGACCGCGTCTTTGCCCCGTTTCAGCGCCTCCACGACCAGCCAGAGTCACCTGGCACCGGGATCGGGCTGGCGATCTGCAAGCGCATCGTGGAAAACCACGGTGGCCGTATTTGGGCCGAGTCTGAACCGGGTAAAGGTGCGACGTTCTACTTCACACTGCCGGCGGCGTAGGAGACCAGCGGGCGGCCCAAGGGCACGTCCCCAGTGGTCAACTCGTTTGGAACAGACCCGAGTGAATTCGTTTCGGCGAACGCCGGTGCGGGAAACGACAGAAATCAACAGCAACCATGGGGATGCAGAGGAACCAAGATGAGCACAATCGATCGGGTTGAGATTCACGTGTTCGAGTATCAAGTCAAGGATCTGGGGCTGGGCGCGCACGCCGCGTCTGGCGTCGGCAACATGATCCACTTGCCCGGCTCCAGGCTTACCATGACGCGCCAGGCCATCCGCATCGGCTGCGACGATGGCGCACAGGGAGAATATGTCACCCATTGGGTGGGCACGCCGTCGGCGTTGGGCCAGATGCAGATGCTCGCCCCCAACCTGATAGGCTGCGACCCGGAGCAGCGCGAGCTGATCTACGACGACCTGAAGCGGGAAGTACGCGCCTATGACCACATGGGCCACGGCGCACTGGACATCGCGCTCTGGGATCTGGCTGGCAAGAAGTATGGGCTGTCGGTCGCACGGATGTTGGGTGCGTTTCGCACCCGGCTGCCCACCTATGCCAGCACCTATCACGCTCAGTTCGAGCCAGGCGGGTTGGACACGCCGGAGGCCTTCGCCGACTATGCCGAGGCGTGCAAGGAGGCTGGCTTTCGCGGCTTCAAGATCCACGGCTGGCATGATGGCGATGCGCGCAAAGAGGCCGCCAATCTTCTGGGCGTGCGGGCGCGGGTGGGCGATGGGATGGCGCTGATGCTCGACCCCGCCTGCCAGTTGCGCACCTATCTCGATGCGCTCTATGTGGGGCGGGCGTGCGACGAGGCCAACTTCCTCTGGTACGAAGACCCCTATCGCGACAGCGGCGTCTCGGCTATCGGCCATGCTCGGCTGCGCGAAAAGCTGGACACGCCGATCCTGGTCAGCGAGCATGTGCGCGGGCTGGAACAAAAGGCCAACTTCCTGCTCCAGGGCGGCTGCGACATGATCCATGCCGACCCCGAGTATGACATGGGCATCACCGGTGCGATGAAGATCGCCCACTTCTGCGAGGCGCTGGGGTTGGATGTGCAGATGCACGCCTGCGGCCCGGCCCACCGCGCGGTGGTGGCCGCCATCCGCAACACCCATTTCTACGAGATGGCGTTGATGGGACCGGGGATGCCCAATGCGGTGCCGCCGGTCTATCTCGACGGCTACTCGGATCAGCCGGAGGACTTGAATACGGATGGTTGCGTGCCCGTTCCAGATGGGCCAGGTTTGGGCGTCGTCTATGACTGGGGACTTGATCACGCGCAACCGGGTGGGGAAGTTTTGTCTATCAATAACGGGCTGGGGGGCGTCAAGGTGACAGGAT
>JAAUPU010000453.1 GCA_012032975.1 Caldilineaceae bacterium
GGCTGGTCATGTCGAACACCCAGCCGATCCCGACCGCGACGAGGAAGGGGTACACCATCCACAAGCGGAGGTTGTCGGTGACCGCCGGCCAGGCCCATGCCGGCGTGGGGCGAGCGCAGGGCATCGAATGGGCGGTCGAGGGACTAACCGCTTGTTTGGACGATGCAGCCGCGGCTGGCGTCACCCTTTGCTATGAAAACCACACCATCGGCTATGGCTGGACCCACGTCGATTTTTCCCAGCCGGCCGACATCTTTCTGGAGATCGTGCGCCGCACCGAAGGCAGCGGCTTGATGCTGCTCTTCGACACGGCCAACACCCTGGCCACCGGCGACGACCCGCTGGCCGTGCTAGAGCAGGTCAAGCAGCGCGTCGTGATGTTGCATGTCAACGACCTGAAACGACGCGGCGAGTTCGAGCCGGTGCTGCTGGGAACCGGAGTCTCGCCGATTGTCGAACAGTTCAGGTTGTTGGTCGAGGCGGGATTTGATGGCTGGGTCAGCGTGGAGGAGGCGAGCAAGACAGGCGAAGCGGGCTTCCGAACCGCGATCCCTTACGCCGAGGCTGCCTGGATCCAGGCAGGCGGCGCGGCGCGGGTTCGCTAACCCTTGAGTGCAAAGCCCTGCACACCCTCGACAAAATAGCGCTGTAAAAAGAGGAAAAGCAAGACAGTCGGCACAGTGGCCATCGTCGCCACGGTGAAGGCAAAGAGCGGATTACGGTCCGATCAGGTTGAGCGTTGGGAAGTAGCTTCGGTACCTCGCGGCATCTCTTGTGCTCAGAGAGCGGCCAGCTCATTTCGCTGCCCTTGTCAATGCCATAATTTCATCGGTAGACATCTTTACAGTTGTTATGCCACGCAGGTCTGAAAACCGTTTCGCCATCCTGCCATCACTTACTTTTACGTTGTATACACGATCATCTTCACCCACCACAAAGTCGACTTCAGAGGCCGGTGCAATCTGCATTCTTTCTCGAATGTGAAGTGGAATCGTGACTTGGCCCTTTGTTGTTACGCGCATACGGCTCTCCCGTCCCATGAAAAAGTATGACTCTTACCAGTATTACCGCTCATTTCCATTGTAGCGTGCGCGATTTGAAGTGCCAATGGCTGGGACAGGAATCGTGAATCCCGTTGGCCCGTACCAGTTCCTGAAATGCTCGGCTTGTGTCCACATTTGCCAGATCAGTTCGGCCGGCGCCTCGAAAACCCGCTCGGCAACAGATGCTTCCGTCAAGATCACGCTGTCACTCATCGTATTCCTCCTGGTTCTTCAGTCGATTGGGTGGGGTTGCTCAGTTGGTTGATATTGACGCTCGCTGATGCCGCGTCTCTCCAATCTCGCGCCCATCCGAGCCGCTCTACACACTCATATATTTCTGCCATAACTCGGGGCTGGCGGCCAGTTCGACAGAAGAACCGGTCCAGACGACGCGGCCGCTCTCGATGATGGTGTGGTGGTCGGCCAGTTCGATCAGCCGCTCGACATATTTGTCGATGACCAGGATCGTCTGCCCCTCTCCCTTGATCCGTTGCAGCACCGACCAGATCTCCCGGCGCAGCAGCGGCGCAAGCCCGACCGTCGCCTCGTCCAAAATGAGCAGATGGGGGTTGGTCATCAGCGCCCGGCCAATCGCCAGCATCTGCTGTTGTCCGCCGGAGAGACGATCGCCCAGATTCTGCTCCCGCTCCTCCAGGCTGGGGAAGAGATCGTAGATCTTTTCGAGGGTCCACGGATCGGCGCGACCGCTGCGATTGGCGGCAAACGCGACCAGATTTTCGCGCACGGTCAGGTTGGGAAAGATGCGGCGGCCTTCCGGCACGAGCGCCACGCCGGCCTGGGCGATGCGCTGCGGTGACCAGCGCTGCACCTGCTGACCGCGAAAATGAATCTCGCCGGCCAACCAGGGCTGCACCCCGATGATGGCGTTGACGGTGGTCGTCTTGCCCATGCCGTTGCGCCCCAGCAGCGTCGCCACCTCGCCGTGTGCGATGGTCAGGTTCAGCCCAAAAATGATCTGGCTGTGGCTGTAGCCGGTCTCCAGGTTGCGCACTTCCAACATAGGGAGCGCGCCTCTTTCCCCGCCCTGCTGGTCGCTCGGATCAGCCATAGCCCAACCCCTCGTCGCCCAGATAGGCTTGTTGGACGCGCGCATCCTGGCGAATCTCCTCGGGTGCGCCCACGGCGATCAGCTCGCCATAGAGCAGCACCGAAATGCGGTCGGCCAGCGTGAAGACGGCATTCATGTCGTGCTCGACCAGGAGAACTGTCGCGCGTTGACGCACCCGCTGAATCAGTGCGACCATCACGTTGGATTCTTCCATGCCGATCCCGGCCAGCGGTTCGTCGAGCAGCAGCAGCCTTGGCTTGCAGGCCAGCGCCAGCCCCACCTCCAACTGGCGTTGCTCGCCGAGGGAGAGATTGCTGGCGGTCTCGTCCAGCCGCTGGCCGAGGCCCACCTCGTCGGCCACGGCTGCGGCTTCGTCGAAGAGAGCACGTTGGCCAGCCACTGGCCGCCAGAAACGAAAGCTGGAGCCATGACCAGCCTGGACGCTCAGCGCCAGATTGTCGAGTACGCTGTGGCCGGGAAGATACTCGTGATCTGAAACGTGCGGGCCAAACCGCGACGCACGCGCTGATTCACGGGCAGGCGTGTGATCTCGATGCCATCCAGTAGGATCTGGCCAGCATCGGGCTGCAACATGCCCGCAATCTGCGCGATCAGGGTCGTCTTGCCCGCGCCGTTGGGACCGATGAGCGCATGGATCTCGCCCCGCTCGACGGACAGATTGCAGTTGAAGTTGGCCATCATGCCGCCAAACTGCTTGACCAGGTTCCGGGTTTCCAAGATCGGCTGGCTCATGCCGCCGCCTTGCTCTGGTCCGGTCTGCCGCGTCCCGTTTCAGAAGGGTTGGTCAACTGGGCAAAGCCGCCGCTGATTCCCTTTGGCGCCAGCAGCACGATAAAAAGCAGCACCACGCCCAGCGCAAGTTGCCAGTAGTCGGTCACACCTTCCAGCAGGCTTTCGAGCAGGAGAAAGGCGAACGCGCCGACCACTGCCCCCCAGAAGCGACCCACACCGCCCAGGATGACCATCATCATCAACTGGCCGGAGAGCAGCCAAGAGAGCGAGCTTGGGCTGATAAAGGTGTTGAGGTTGGTGTTGAGCACGCCAGCCAGCCCGGCAAACGCCGCGCCGATCGTGAAGCCAACCAGTTTGAAACGATAGACCGGGTAGCCGATCGCGGCGCTCCGTTCCTCGTTTCTTGTGCCATCTGGAGCACATGGCCAAACCGCGCGTAGATGATGCGGTAGATCAGGAAGAGCGCGGCGGCAAAGAGCAGCAGGACGACGTAGTAGAAGGTCACATTGTTGTTCAGGTCGATGAAGGGTAGAACCGTCGAACGGGGAACGGTCATGCCATCCTGCCCGCCAAAGATGCGCAGCGATGTGAAGACATAGTAGAGCATCTGGGCAAAGGCGAGGGTGATCATGATGAAGTAGACGCCGCGGGTGCGCAGGCTGATCGCGCCAATTGCGATGCCCAACAACGCAGCCACACCGATGGCCAGCGGCCACCCGATCCAGGCCGAGGTCACCCCGAACTGGTTGGCCAGGATGCCGACCGTGTAGCCGCCGATGCCAAAAAAGGCGGCATGACCAAAGCTGACCATGCCGCCATAGCCCAGCACCAGGTTGAGGCTGGACGCGGCCAGGGCAAAGATCATCAGACGGGTCACGTAGGTGATGTAGAAGGGTTCATCCATTGCCAACAACAGCGGCGGCAGCAGGAGCAAAACCAGCCAGAAGAGCGGGGCAAGCAGGCGCGCAGATCGCATCGACTTCATCGCCGCGCCGGGAAGAGCCCTTCGGGCCGAAAGGACAAGATGATGGCCATCAGCAAATAGATCAGGACCGAGGCCAGCGCGCCGCCGAAATTCGTACCCAGATTGCCCAGGTCAAGCTGGCGCATCAGCACAGGGATCAGCACGCGGCCCGCCGTGTCGACCACGCCGACCAGCAGCGACGCAACGAGCGCACCGCGGATGGAGCCGATGCCGCCGATGACGATCACGAGGAAAGCCAGAATCAGGATATCCTCGCCCATGCCGATCTGCACCGAGAGAATCGGTCCGGTGAGCGCGCCGGCCAGCGCGCTGAGCGCCGCGCCGAGTACGAAGCATGGCCGATGA
>JAAUPU010000454.1 GCA_012032975.1 Caldilineaceae bacterium
GATCGCATCTCGCTCGCGGGTGATGATGGCGGCCGGCGCGACGCCGGCGCGGACTGCTTCCAACAACACGCTGCTGGCGCTGCTGGAGCCACGGCCGGCTGGCAGGACCAGCACCCTTCCCGCCACAAAAACGCCGGCATCAGGGTGACGGCGGTCGATGATCTCGCCGCTCTGCGGGTCCAGCCCACCCCAGAGACTGAGCGCTTCTGCCAGCACCAACACCTCGCCCCGGCCCGCACCCGCCACCAATACGTCGCCCTGCAGCGCGATCATGGCCACAACTCCGGGTCGCGCCAGACGCGGCCCTGCGCGGCAGAGCGCACACATTCCACCAGGCTGCCATAGACCACCTGAAGCCCGATGTTGCCGGGCGCATAGTGGGCGAACTTGCCCGAGTTGGTCATCAGCACCCCGCGGCTCACCGAGACGATGGGCGTGACCACGACGCAGGTGTCCACCACGAGGCGGACGCCAACCGCGCGCAACCGTGCGTCCCAGCCCCGATGCGTCAGACCATCCAGCACAAAGCGGTTGGTGCAGACGACGAACTCGACCGCAGGGTTGGGCGGGTGAGACTCGATCAGCGGCAGGAGCGCGGCAAATTCGTCCAGCGAAAAGTGAGGGCTGCCCAACGCCACGACATCGATGGGGCCATCGGGCACGGTCGAAAGACGGTCGCGCGCCTGGCGCAGCATGGCCAGATCGACGACGTGTTCCTCTTCCGCTGCGCCGCCCTGCAAAGCGGCCGCCAGCGTCGGCGCTTCTGGTGTGACGCCGACGGCGTGGAAGAGCGCCACCGAGCCAGACGACGCTGCAGCCGCGCCCAACGCCTTGAGTTGATCCTCGCTCGCCTCGTTCGACAGTCCCAAGATCACGGGAACGCGGTTGCCGCTGAGCGCGCCGATATGGTAGCCCAACGCGGGGTAGAATACGTCCTCGATCAGCAGCGTCTGGGGGATGCCTTCCAGACGGAACAGGATCTGGCCGCGACGGTTTTCGGTCAGATGCAGCCCGGAGGCCGGCGCACGGCCGGTGATCGCGGCGCAGATGTCGATGAAGTCGCCGTAGCGATTGGTGCGGGCGCCGAGCACCGAGTTGGCAAAGACAATGGCGTTGCTCTCGGCCCAGGCGATCTGCATCCCAAAGGCGGGCCGCTGACCGACCTGGTAGGGCGTACAGGTCCAGATGGGGCGGCAACCCATCTGGCGATAGAGCGCCATCAGCCGTTGGGCGCGGCAGCCAACTCGGCTGGACCGCGGAAATTTTCGGGATGGAGCAGGTCGACCGCGCCCACGTTGAGCGTCGTTGGGACAGCAACCTGCGCGCCACCCGCCACCAGCCGTTGGGCAAACTCAACGCCCGATTCGCCGTGATAGAGACAGCCGTCGATATGCGCCGAGCGGATGTCGAGCAATGTCGATGCGCCGGTGACCTCGGCCATGACCACCAGGATCCGCATCGCCATGCGGCAGGCATCGCCGTGGTCGCCAGCCAACATAGCCCGGTCGCGTTCAGAGAGGGTTGGGTTCATTCGTTGAAAGGTCGGCTTTTTGCCACGAATTACACGAATGTGACGAATTTTTGCACTCGATAATTCGTGTCATTCGTGTAATTCGTGGCAAGAGCAATCAGTCCTATCCCGCGGAAAAGGGTCGGCCAAAACGTTCGGCGTGCGCTACCTCTGCCAACGGCTTGCGCTTCTTCTTGCCCTGGCCAATCTCTTCGACAGGATAGCCAAGCGGCAGCGTGCCCAGCACATCCATCTCATCGGGAATGTCCAGCAGGGCCTTGACCTCCTCCGGCCCCATGAAGCCAGCCCAGTTAGAGCCGATGCCCTCTTCCCACGCGGCCAGGATCATGGACTGGATCGCGCGGCTGCCATCGGAGACCGCCAGCCGTGTGCGCTCGATGACGACCACAATGGCCAGCGCCGCGTCTGCGACATAGGGGCCTGACGAGATCGCCGCGCCGAGCTTCTGCAACATCTCCCGGTCGGTCACCACGATGAAGCGCCACGGCTGGCGATTCATCCCGCTGGCGGTCAAACGCCCCGCTTCGAGGATGCGCCGGACCGAGTCGTGCGAAACCGCTTTGTCCTGATACGCACGCACAGCCAGCACCGTGCGCACCGCTTCCGAAACTTGCATGATGGTTCCTCCTGTTGCGATACGTCCACGTCAATCGCCGGATCGCCGACTTCGCCAACACCGTGATCCGTGCGCGCCTCCTGCTTTCCGAATCAGAGGTCGCAGCCCCATTGTAATCCAGCGACCGGCCTGATGCACCTTTTCCAACGCGCTGCCACGCGAGGTCCGGCCTGGCCATCGTTGGTTGTGCAAAGCATCCCCCGACGGTATAATCGAGACGTACACGGCTGCGCTACACAAAAGTGTTTAGCCCACGAATTTCACGAATTGACACGAATTTTCTCTCTGGGCCGGCAAAGTAATTCGTGCTAATTCGTGAAATTTGTGGCAACAAGGGCTTTTTGCAGCAGAGCCATACACCCGATCGCAGAGAATCCTTCGCTTCCCCCTAACAATTCCATGCTAGAGATCCGAATGCTCGGCCAATGCAGCGTCGTTTGTGATGGCAAACCCATCGAGGCATTCGACGCGTCTGGCCGGCTGCAAACCTTTCTCTGCTATTTGGTGCTGCACGCCGGCCAAGCGCTGCCGCGCCATCACATCGCCTTTACCTTCTGGCCAGATTCCACCGAGAAACAGGCGTTGACCAATCTGCGCGGGCAATTGCACGCGCTGCGCAACGCGTTGCCCACGCCCGATTCCTTTCTCCAGATCGGCGCCACATCGCTCGGCTGGGATCGGGAGTCGCCCTATTCGCTGGACATCGACTGTTTCGTGGACGCGTTGACAACTGGCCGCGCTGCCACACCCCCCGATCGCGCTGCGTTGGAGCGAGCCATCGACTGCTATCGCGGCGACCTCTTGCCCGGCCACTACGACGAGTGGCTGCTGTCTGAACGCGAACGGCTTCGCCAGCTCCATTCGGAGACGCTCGACCTGATGATCGCGTTGCTGGAGGAAGAGGCAGATGTTCCTGCGGCGATCCGCTTTGCACAGCAGGTCGTCCGCCTGGATCCGTTGCGCGAGGATGCGTATCGCAAGCTGATGACGCTCCATCTCTCCAATGGCGATCGGGTGGCCGCGCTGCGCGTCTTTCACGACTGTGCGTCGCTTCTGGAGCGCGAACTGGATGTCCAACCCGACGCAGCCACCCAGGCGATCTACGCCCGCCTGCTCCAACTGGACGAGGCCGGCGCCCGACGCGACCCGCGCCAGAAGCCTCGCGACCCACGTCAACGCCGAGCCTCGTCGGCAGGGAGGAGGAGCGACGCCAACTGCTGGCCGAGTGGAGACGCTCGACTCGCGGCCATTGCCGGCTGGCGCTCATCTCCGGCGAGGCGGGCATGGGCAAGTCGCGCCTGGCGGAGGAGATCTTCCATTGGGCTGAATACCAGGGCATTGACGCGGCGCAAGCGCGCTGTTACGAGGCCGCCCAGAACCTGGCCTATGCGCCCGTGGTGGAGTGGCTACAGAGCGAGGCGCTCCAGGCGCGCCTCAAGAATCTGGAGCGTGTCTGGCTTCCCGAGGTGGGCCGTGTGCTGCCGGACCTGCTGGCGGCGAATCCAGGTCTGCCCCCGCCCATGCCCCTCACCGAAAGCTGGCAACGCCATCGTCTCTTCGAGGCGCTGGGACGCGTCTTCGTCGCCAGTGCGCAACCGCTGCTGCTCGTGATCGACGACCTCCAGTGGTGCGACCGCGAGAGCCTGACCTGGCTGGAGTATCTGCTCCACCATCAGCGTTCAGCCCAATTGCTGGTCTGGCCACGGTGCGCGACGAAGAGCTGGAGAGCACACACCCGCTGCGCCGGATGCTTCACAACCTCCAGATCCAGGAACAGGTCGCCGAGATCGGCCTGCAACCGCTGGGGCCGGTGGAAACAGCCCGGCTGGTAGAGCAGGCAGCGCCGCAAGATCTCTCGCCCGAAGAAGTCGACCTTGTGGTGCATGAAAGCCAGGGCAACCCGCTCTTTGCCGTGGAAATCGTGCGGGCGTGGGAAGCGCGGCCAGGCAGCGAACGGTCATCTGTGACCCACGTTGAGGCGTCACGCCCCACCGGAGCGCGTCGCCGCGCGCTGCCGCCGCCCAAGGTCCACGCCATGATCCAGGCGC
>JAAUPU010000014.1 GCA_012032975.1 Caldilineaceae bacterium
GCGTAGAGCAGGCTGGAGTCCACCCCACCCGAGAACGCCACCGCAACGGGAGTCGCGGCCGAGAGCACGGCCGCGAGCCTCGCCTGAAGTTCTCGCATCGAATCCTCGAGTCGCGCGGGGCCGAGCGGTTCGCCCGAGATCGAGGACGGGACCGAGGTGTAAGGAGTTGGAGAGATTGCCATGGTGTCTCGAGTCACTCGTCCTTGAGGGATCGTTGCAGAAGATCGCGAATTCCCAGCGCCACCGGCTTTCGCTCGTGCACGATCCGATAGACCTCTTCGGCGATCGGCATCTCGACCTCGAGCTGGTTGGCCAACGCGAACACCGCCTTGGCCGTATGGGCACCTTCGACCACGCCGACCGAGCCGGCCAGCACCTGCTCGGGGTCCTCCCCTTGGCCTACCCGCACCCCGAACGCTCGGTTGCGCGAATGCTGACTGAAGCAGGTGACGATCAGATCGCCAATCCCGGAGAGCCCGGCGAAGGTCCGGGCCTGACCTCCCCACGCCTCTCCCAGTCGAGCCATCTCGACCGAGCCGCGGGTCACCAACGCAGCGAGGGAGTTGTCGCCCAAGCCGTGACCCACGGCGATTCCCGCCGCCACCGCGATCACATTCTTGAGCGCACCGCCAAGCTCGACACCGTCACATCGGACGATGAGTAACGCGCAGCGATCGTTGCGAACGCGTGCTGAACCGCGAGCGTTTCGCGCTTGCTTGCGCCGGCGACAATGGCGTCGTCGACGATGAGCATGCTCAGATAGGTGAAATAAGATTCCAGAAAGGCCACCACGCCGATCAGGCTCAGAAAGCCAACGACATAGGGCCAATGGGGCTTGGTCTGCGCAAGAATGCGCCTGACCGTCTGCCCATTGAACTGGGTTGTGAACTCTTCTTCCTCGAGTTCGTAATGCTCAGTTGACACGGCTCAACTCCTTCTGCAATTCGCTTTCGATGCGAGTTTGAGCGGCATAGATGCGCCGGTAAAGTCCGTCCTGTTCCATCAATTCGTCGTGGACGCCGCTCTGCACGATGCGGCCCTTGTCCAGCACCAGGATCAGGTCGGCGCTCATGACCGTCTGGATGCGGTGCGCGATGATGAAAGTCGTGCGATTTTCCATCAACTCTTCCAGCGCACGACGGATCAACGCCTCGGTCTCGGTATCCACCGCCGAGGTGGAGTCGTCGAGGATCAGAATGCGCGGATTCTTGAGCAAGGTGCGTGCAATAGCGACCCGCTGTTTCTGTCCGCCAGAGAGCGTCGTGCCTCGCTCGCCCACCAATGTATCGTAGCCGTCGGGCAGTTTGGTCAGGATCACGTCGTGGATCGCGGCCGCGCGGGCAGCCTCTTCCACCTCAGATTGGGGCACATCGCGGCCCACGCCATAGGTGATGTTGTCGCGCACGGTGCGCGAGAAGAGGAACGGTTCCTGCTCGACGATGCCGACCTGGCTGCGCATGTAATGGCGCGGGTAGTCGGTCAACTCGCGGCCATCCAACAGGATTCGCCCGTCGGTATAGTCGTAGAAGCGAGGCAACAGATTCACCAGCGAAGTCTTGCCCGCGCCGGTGGAACCCATCACCGCGATCCGTTGACCGGGCTGGCAGTGGAAGCTGACATCGTGCAACACAGCGGTTGTCAGGTCGGGCTTGCCTTGCGCTTCTGCACCATTCGACTGCCTGCCATTCGATCCCGCGTTACTTGGCTCGGCTTGGCTCTGTCCCGCGCTGTCTTGTGCTGCATAGTCAAAGCTCACATGCTCGAAGCTGATTTCGCCGCGCAGATGCTTGGGTGGAACAAAGCTGTCGTCGTCCAGCACCTCGCGCGTCTCGCGGATCACGGTGGTGACGCGGCCAAACGAGACAAGCCCGCGCGACATATCCACGACCAGCCGACCCAGGTTGCGGATCGGCCAGATGATCAGCAGCAACATCCCGGCATAGGCCATGTAGGTGCCGACGGTGATCGTGCCGTTGATGGCCATGAGCGCACCCACGGTGAAGCCAACCAGCATCTGGATCCCGGAAAGCACATCCGAGATAGGCCAGTAGACCGAATGCATCAGCAACAAGCGCTTGCCGCGTTGATATTTTTTCTGATTCTCTTCGTCGAACTTGCCCTCCTCGAATTCCTGGCGGGCGAAGGCCTTGACGACACGCACGCCGGTCAGATTCTCTTGCAGCGCGTTGGAAAGCTCGGCCTCTTGCTGCTGATACTCTTCATACGCCTTGGAGACGCGCTGGAAGAAGAAGATCGACATCGCCGTGATCACCGGGATGATGATGACCGAGATCAGCGCGAGTTGCCAGTTGATCAGCAGCAGGGCGCCGAAGTTGACCAGAAAGAGAAAGAGAATCCGGCTGGTCGAGATCGCCTCGGCGGCAAAGAAGCGGCGGATCGCATCCACGTCTGAGGTGACGCGCTGGATCAGTTCGCCCGTCTGGGCCTCGTCGTGATAGGCGAAGGGCAGACGCTGGATATGGTCGAGCAGATAGTTGCGCAGTCGCAACACGATCCCCTCGGCTGTCTTGGCTGCCAGCGTTCCGCTCAAGAAGGTGAAGCCGCCCTGGATCAGCGCCAGCACGACGAATCCGACAGCTATCGTCCACAGCGCCACCGTCCTGACATCCTGGTCCAGATAGCTGTCCACGAAATAGCGCAGCAGCAGCAAGGTGCTTGTCCTGGCAATGGTCGCCAGCCCCAGGCTCAACGCGGCGACCAGATAGGTCAGACGGTAGCCGGCCATCAGCCGCCACAGGCCGACCAGACGGCTCTCTGTCGCGGTCTCCTTCAGATCGATTGATTCCAGTTGTGCATTGGATAATTGTGCAACGGACATGGTCAAATTCCTTGTTGGCCAATCAGATTCCGCCAATCAAAAAGACGTAGGCGGTTGGATTTCCTCCACTGCCTACGTCTCGAATGCAGGGTCACCCCAATGGGGATTCCAAGCAATAAAAAAACCGCAGGCATCGGGCCGATGCGCTGCGGCTGGTTTCTACTGTGTCGTCGTGTCAACTAACAGCAGGCGCACTGATCCCTAGAACCAGGTAGTCCATAACTCCAGCAATTCCCGGAGCGAACTCTCTAAACAAGTTGGACATCAAGATGCGCCTCCTCATGAAATATCGAGACCGAAAATGTATCAGAGCCAACAATAGCACAAATGGTCGGGCGTTGTCAACCCCAAAATCGAAAATATTTCAAACGCTTTCACCACCACCAAAATGCTC
This sequence comes from Caldilineaceae bacterium, assembly GCA_012032975.1. The sequence goes on from JAAUPU010000014.1 coordinate 3,234, forward strand.
TGCAATCTGCTCTGCCAGCGCAGACATGGTAGAATGAAGAGCGTATGAACAGATCGAGCAAAGCGAAGGAACGATGAGCGAATTAATCGTTGGCGTTGACCTGGGAGGCACGCAAGTCCGCGCAGTTGTGGCCCATGCGGACGGCGAAATCGTGGCCCGCCACGCGACGCGCACCAACGCCCAGGAAGGGCCACAAGCCGTCCTGGCCCGCATTGCGCGCGAGATCGGCCACGTGTTGCAGGGCCGAAGCGTGGCCGCGATCGGGGTCGGAGCGCCCGGACCCACCGACCCCAGCACTGGCCTGGTGCTTGTGGCGCACAATTTGCCAGGCTGGCGCAATGTCAATCTCTGCGATGAACTTGGCGAACATTTTGATGCGCCGGTCTTTGTGGGCAACGATGCCAACTTGGCCGCACTGGCGGAACATCGCTACGGCGCTGGCCGCGGTTGCGGGCACATGATCTACCTGACGGTCAGCACGGGGATCGGCGCCGGCGTGATTGTCGAGAACCGGATGTTGCTAGGCGTTCGCGGGCTGGCCGCGGAACTGGGCCACACGACCATCGACGCACAGGCTGAGCAGCACGGTGACAATGTGGTCGGCACATTGGAAGGTCTGACATCAGGCCCCAACATCGCCCGCCGCGCCCAAGAGGCGCTGGCGCTTGGCGCGAAAAGTCTGGCGCTGGAGGCAGCCGGCGGCCAAATTTCCGCGGTCTCGCCAGAATTGCTCAATCGCGCCGCACATGCTGGAGATACATTTGCGCGCGAGCAGTTCCGCGAGAGCGGTCGCTATTTGGGCATTGGCATCACCAACATGCTGCATACCTTCAACCCGGAACGCATCGTGATCGGCGGCAGCGTCTGGCTACATGCCCGCAACCTGATGATCGACAGCGTTTGGGAGACGATTCGCGCCCGCGCCGAGTCGCCCGAATATTGGCAGGAACTTCAGATTTTGGACGCGGCGTTGGGCGAAGATGTTGGGCTTCTGGGCGCGGTCGCCGTGGCCGCCGACGGATTGCAGCAACGAAACCACAAATAGAGCGAGAGCACGATGGAAATCGGCATCATCGGTCTGCCCAACAGCGGCAAGACCACAATCTTCAACGCACTCACCCGCAGCGACACCAGCACAGCCGCCTTTTCCAGCGGTCAACTCGAGGTCCACACCGCGGTCGTGGATGTGCCAGACACGCGCGTGGATCGGCTCTCCGAGATGTACCATCCCAAGCGCACGATCTACGCCCAGGTCACCTACAACGACATCGCCGGCCTCGGCAAAGACGCGGCCAAGAGCGGACTGAGCGGTCCATTGCTCAACGCAATCGCAGCCAACGAGGCGCTGATGCTGGTCGTGCGCGCGTTCGAGGACGAGAACGTTGCCCACCCGGATAATTCGGTGGACCCGTTGCGCGATCTGGTTGCGATGGAGACCGATCTGATCCTCAACGACATGACGGTGCTCGACCGGCGCCTGGAGCGGTTGGCCGGTACGAAGAACCGGGGTACGCCTGAAGAGCGCAAGCGGATGGCTGAAGAAGAAGCATTGCTGCAGCGGCTGATGGCTGAACTGGAAACAGAGGTAGCCCTGCGCGACGTCGAACTCAGCGACGCCGAACTGAAGTCGCTCGGCGGCTTTGGCCTGCTCTCGCTCAAACCGCTCTTGCGCGTGATCAACGGCGGCGACGAGCAGACGGAAGCGGACTTTGCCGAAACGTTGGACGCCAACACCCTCTTCCTCCGCGGACGTCTGGAAGCCGAGATTGCCCAGATGGATCCAGAAGAGGCGACCGAATTTCTGGGGGAATTTGGGATTACAGAGCCTGGTCTCAACCGGGCGATCCGCTACTGTTTTCAGATGCTTGGTTTGCTCAGCTTCTTCACGGTGGGCGACGACGAAGTGCGTGCGTGGACTGTGCAACGAGGCGCGCTCGCACCTGAAGCAGCGGGCGTCATCCACAGCGACCTTCAGAAGGGCTTCATTCGCGCCGAGACGATCGCCTACAATGACCTGATCGAACTGGGCACCATGGCGGAGGCGCGCAAACATGGCAAGCTGCGTCTCGAAGGCAAGGAATACGCGGTCGCGGATGGCGACATCTTGAACATCCGCTTCAACATCTGAGCGCCGTCTGTTGGCGCCGCAAAGACCATCCCCATGCTCCCTGCATCTGCTCACTGAAGTGGTCAATTGTTTGTCGTTTGCCAGTCGATGGGTATAATTATCGAGATGTGTGTTTGGCACATCCAGTGCTTATCTGAGTTATCCGCATGAACTAATGATTGAGGGGCGCGTTGTCAGGGCTAGTAACGTCGCCAGGTCGGGAGGCTATTCATGAGCGAACAAGTAGAATCTGTGGCAGAGAATGAAGAGGTCGCGACCTCAGATGGTGCGCTGTCGCCGGAGCGTCCGGCGGGTGCGATTGCGCCAGAACCGGTTGCCAGTCTGAATGACGTTGTGGACGCGACGAACGATGATGGTGATCTCACAGCCTCTGACGAACCTGTAGCTTCCGAAGCCGCAGCCATTGAGACAGCGGCCATTGAGACAGCGGCTGCATCCGTCGAAGAAGTATCTTCAAGCAGCGCCAAGGCAGAGCAAGAGCCTGCCAGCGAAGCAAGTGAGCCGTCTGAAGACGAGAATAGCGACGGCTCGCCCCGTGTGGTTAAGACGCTCCATGTTGGCCAAGAAGTCACGGGTGTGGTCAAGCGGATTACCGACTTCGGCGCATTCATCGACATCGGCGTTGGCCGCGATGGTCTGCTCCATGTTTCTGAATTGTCAATCCAGCGCATCGGCAAGGTCACAGATGTCCTGAGCGAAGGCGAAGAGGTCACGGTCTGGATCAAGGAGTTGGACCGCAAGCGCAACCGCATCAGCCTGACCAAGATTCCACCGGGCACCAAGACCATCCGCGACCTGGAAAAAGGCGAGATCGTCAACGGCACCGTAACGCGCATTCTGCCATATGGCGCCTTTATCGACATCGGTATCGGCCGCGATGCGCTGTTGCATGTGCGCGAGATGAGCAACGGTTTTGTCGAGAAACCCGAAGACGTGGTGCAGGTTGGCGAAGAGATTGAAGCGCGCATCGTCGATATCAGCCGTCGCCGTAGCCGTGTAGACCTGAGTCTGAAAGGGTTGCGGCCAGAGGCGGAGCAGGAAGCACCGTCGAATTCACAGGCGGACAGTTCTGATGAAGCCGACATCGAAGAGGTGGAAGATCAGTTCGAAGATGCAGTCGTGCTGACTGCGATGGAATTGGCGTTCAAGCGCGCGATGGAGGGCGATGGCGGAAAGCCAGAGGATCAGCTTGATAAGCGGACTGACCGCAAGCGTTCTCAGACAACCTCGACACAGGATGAGATCATCGCTCGCACCCTCGAAGCCAGGTCGTAAGCTTCCGCACCACCAATAGCGAAAGAAACACAAAGCGTGGTATGGAGCCTTCCATGCCACGCTTTGTTTTTGTCTATATTCGTGATCGCCTCTTTGCAAACAGCCGCCTCACGGTGAGAAGGGTTGTGGGCGCCCTATGAAGATAGAAGGAAAGGTAGCGCTGGTCACTGGCGGCGCGCACCGCGTGGGCAAAGCGATCACCATGATGTTGGCGGCGGCCGGCGCCCATGTCGTCGTGAACTATCACCGCTCGGCAACCGACGCGCTTGCGACCATGGCGGAAGCAGAGGCGCTCGGTGTAGACGCGCTGGCGCTCCAGTGTGATGTGGGAGACTGGGATGCAGTCGGCGCCATGGCCAGCGCGATCGAGCACCGTTTCGGCGGCGTAGACATCGTGATCAACGGGGCAAGCCTCTTCGAGCGTACGCCATTCCCCCTGGCAGATGTAGCCAGTTGGCAGCGGGTAACCCGCGTCTCAATTGACGGCGCGTTCTATGTCTGCAATGCGCTCGCGCCAGGTATGTTGGCGCGGGGTGCGGGGCTGATCGTCAACATTGTCGATCTGTCGGCCTGGGAACCATGGCCCAATTTCATGGCGCACTCGGTGGGCAAGGCGGCTCTGCTGGCGCTCACACGCCAGTTGGCGCTGGAGTTGGCGCCCACCATCCGCGTCAACGCGGTCGCACCCGGCCCAGTGTTGGCGCCCCCCAATTACAGCGAAAAACGCTCTGCAGCGACTGCAGCGCGGACGTTGCTGGGTCGATGGGGAGAAGCAGACGATGTTGCCAAAGCGGTACGCTATCTGGTTGACGCAGATTATGTCACTGGTGACGTGGTGACCGTGGATGGCGGTGAACGCTGGGGTCGCTATCGACCTACTCGATAAGGAGCATTGCCATGTACTTGACCCGCGCAACCCTGGAAGCACGCGAAGCACAATTCCTGGCGCCCTATGCCATGCAGAGCAGCCAAAGCCAGGGCCGTCAATTTTCAGAGGATGAACACCCCTATCGAACCGCGTACCAGCGAGACCGCGACCGCATCATCCATACGACCGCGTTTCGCCGACTGGAGTACAAGACGCAAGTTTTTGTCTATTCTGAGGGCGACCACTATCGCAACCGGCTGACCCACAGCATTGAGGTCGCCCAGATCGGCCGAACCTGGCGCGCACATTGGGCGCCAATGAAGACCTGATTGAGGCGATCTGTCTGGCCCACGATCTGGGTCATCCGCCATTTGGCCATGTGGGAGAGGCGACGCTGCACGATCTGATGCGTGAGTATGGCGGCTATGATCACCAGCGCCAGACCTACCGCATCCTCACCCAGTTGGAACGCCGATATCCCGAACATCCCGGTCTCAATCTCACCTATGAAGTGCGCGAAGGCGTGGTCAAACACGACACGGACTACGATGTCGTCGACGCCCAGACATACGAACCCGACCTGCGCGGCACGCTTGAATGTCAGTTGAGCAATCTGGCCGACGAAATCGCCTACAACACCAGCGACTTGGATGACGGTCTGCGCAGCGGGATTTTGGCGCAAAGAGGTGAGTGAGCTTGCACTTGCCCGCAAAGTCATCGCGAGCCTGGGGGAAGGCGCCAGTTTTGACCTTGGGGAGACCATGAACCGGCATCGCTTCATCCGCAGGCTGGTGAGCATCGAGGTTTCTAACACGCTGGAGGCCACGGAGTCAGCAATCCAGGATAGCCGGGTGAATACGCTGGACGAACCTGCGCCGACTTCCTCAGAATGTGGTCGGCTATACGCCCGAGCAACATGCGCTCAATGCCGAGTTAAAACGCTATCTCTTCGCCAACTTCTATCGACACTATCGTGTGGTGCGCATGGCCGCCAAGGCGAAACGCCTCTTGACCGACCTCTTTCGCGCGTATGTAGAGGAGCCGGATCAACTGCCACCCAATACGCGGCGACAGGTGGAGGTGCAGCCAGAAGGATTACATCGGGTAGTCTGCGATTATCTAGCAGGGATGACGGACCGCTACGCGGTCCAGGAACATCGACGACTCTACGACCCAGAAGAACGCGCTTGAGCAGTGGGGTTCAGCGCACGCTGCGCACGACCATTTCCACGGCCACACTTGCGAAGATGCCGTCGATGTCGCCGCCGCGGACAAAGTCCAACTCGACGATTTTGCATGACAACGATAGGCTGCCAACGGGAATCTCAAATTCCAGTCCAAGCTGCGCGCTCATCGGTACAGTCCGGTTCTTTTCCTCGTCAAACACCGACCCCAGGTCGTTGTAATCAGCATAGCGGCTGAGCAGCACACGGGTCTCGGTGCGGAGCGACTCCTTCTCCATCAGCCACACATCCAGGGCAACAACTTGCTCCGGGTTGTTCTGCAAGATGCCATTCTTGGCATTCACGCCCATGCCACATTCGCCAATCGAGCGCCTGTCTGGGCCATCCAGGATCGGGTGCAACTCTTCGTATTCCGAGATGCCAAGCTGATATTTTACGGTGAAACGATCGATGATGCGGCTTCCAGTTGACCGTGAAGGCTTGGGTGCAGGTGCTGCGGCTGTGGCGACGATGTCGGGTGCATCATCCAGGTCCGCATCATCCAGGTCAGAGTCGCGATCAAGGGCCTGCGCCGATCCCCAGACCACAACCGATGCTCCGCCAGCTTCATCGTCTTCGTCTTCGTCATCCCCATCATCAAGATCCTCAAGGTCATCCAGGTCGTCAATGTCGTCATACTCATCGGTATCGACGATGACTACGCCTGTGGCTTCGTCGTCGAATGAGTCGTCATCGAACATCGCCTCATCGACTTCACGGGCTGGATAGCGGTGGACGAGAGCCGCTGACCGCGCGTCAAGATCGTCCAGCCTCTCCTCTTGGAAAGGGTAGTCTGGGTCTGGGGTCGCGGGATCAAAGCGGGACACTTGCTCCATCGTCTGTGGCTGCCGGGCAGCGTCGTAGGTGGGCTGAACCTGACCGCCCCCCTGGGGGGTCTGTGAAATCGTCGTCGAAACGACCGTCGTCCGGCAGCGACCGCTGCTCATTCAGTCGCCGCAAGAGCCACAGACCGCCAACAATCAGCGCACCGGCGGCCAGCACGGTAAGCAACCAACTCCACCAGCCTGAGCCTGATTCGTCCGCGCTCTCCTCTGTTTCATCAGATGGGGCCGAATCCGCCGAAGTGGTCGGCGCGGCAGCCGCGGATTCCTCGGCCCCGCTTTCGCCGCGGCAAGTTCTGTCTCCGTCAACGCCAGGTCGGTTGCAAGGGTGTTGAGGTTTGCCGCATGGATGCGTGCGTTGGGTTTGAGGTCTGGGTTTTCCTCGTAGTAGGCGATAGCAGCGGCAATCTCGGCCGCGGGATCGTCGAAACCTTCCAGTCGTGCGTTGGCCGTTGCTGCTGCATCCGGGCCTCCAGAGTAGACATAGGCTTCGGCGACCATTGCCAGATATTCGGCCTGGAGCTCGGGACTCAGCTCGTCCAGCGTCGCCGATGTCCATTGCACTGGCGCAATCTGCCACGCATAGAAGAGGCCGATGATCAGTCCGATGACAAGGCCAATGATCACCAGGCCAAGCGGCGACCGCGCAGCGCTGAGCATCTGATCGGTTGCGCTGGGAGGATTTTGTCCACTCGAAAAGGATTGATTTTGGGTCATCGTGCGCTACCTCTGATCCATATGTGCAGGAATGCCGTGAAACGCTTGCGACGCAACTCTGGCGGCCGCCTGTGAGAGTCGGACGTGACGGCTCAACGCGATCATCACTGCACGGCGCAACTTCGGTTGCCCGGTAATGGCCAGCCCAGCAGCCCAACAACGGGACATCAGTAAGTCAAATGAGCTCGAGACGTCCCTGTTCGCGCAGTTGCTCGACGATCTCTTTTACGCGCTGCATCTGGCCTTTGTCACCGATCAGCAGTGTGTCCCCGGTATCAACCACGACCAGGTTTTCGACACCGATCAAGGCTACCATTGATTTGTCACTGTAGACAATATTCTGGCTGCTGTCGATGGTCAGGATATCTCCCTTGGCCACGTAGTTGCTGGTTGCGTCCTGCTCCAACACATTGGCCAGGGCATCCCAACTGCCGATGTCGCTCCAACCGGCCAGTAGCGGCGTCACCGCGACCCGTTCGGCGTTTTCCATCACGCCGTGGTCGATGCTCACGCTGGGCATCTGATCCCACGCCGCAAGAACTCGTTCTAACTGCTGCGCACCCTCCAGTGAGAGCGCCGCCCCAATCGTCATCAATGCGTCATGGACGTCGGGCAATTGACGTTCGATCTCGCCAAGCATTCGATCGACTCGACTGACAAAGATGCCGCCATTCCAGTAGTAGCCGCCTTCGGCTAGAAACGCCTCTGCCGCGCTTCGGTTCGGTTTCTCCAGGAACTGGTCGACGCAAAAGAGTTCGACCCCCTTTGCATCCGGTATGGTCACAGGCGCGCCACGTTGGATGTACCCATAGCCCGTATGGGGAAAAGCGGGTTCGATGCCCAAGGTGACGAGATACCCTTCGCTCGCGGCCGATGCTGCGCCGGTCAGAGCACTCTGAAAGCTGGCCACATCAAGGATGACATGGTCGGCGGGTAGCACGATCAACACCGCGTCTGGGTCTCGCCGGTGCAGATGAACGCACGCCAAGCCGATCGCGGGCGCAGTGTTACGTCCGACCGGCTCCACAACGATCTGATCGGGGGGCATCTGGGGGAGCTGCTCGGCAACCAATCCCGCATAGGCCGCGCCCGTCACGACATAAAGCTGGTCATCGCTGACCATGCCCGTCAGCCGGTCTGCGGTGTCCTGAATCATGGATCTCCCCGAGCCGGTGATATCGCTGAACTGCTTGGGCCGAGTTTCGCGGCTGCGTGGCCAAAGCCGCGAACCTACACCACCGGCGAGGATGGCTGCGTAGATCGATCTCATTTCGGCCGCCTATTTCCGCACATAGTTCATTGAGCTGACCTGGCGTACCAGACCTTTCAGTTCCATCATAGCCAGCAGGCTGCTGACCTCTGGCGACGTCATGTTCACCCGGCGCACGATGTCATCAATGTGACGCGGTTCAAGGTTCAAATGTTCCAGAACCCGCTGCTCTTTTGGATCGGGCTGGAGCGTTTCTCGCGCTTCGCGCTGTTCGTGGATGCGCGCCAGGTCCAACTGGTCCAGGATGTCGTTGACCGAGAGAAGTGGGATCGCGCCATTCTGGATCAGTTGGTTGCAGCCAATGCTGCCCGGGTGCAGAATGCTGCCCGGAACGGCGAACACATCGCGCCCTGGTCTGCCGCAAAACGAGCTGTAATCAGAGCACCGCTGCGCTCGCCGGCTTCGATGATCACGACGCCTTTGCTCAACCCGCTGATGTCCGGTTGCGTGCGGGGAAGTTATTTGCATCTGGGCGTGTGCCCAACGGATACTCGCTGACGACCGCACCATGACCAACCATGGACTGTGCCAGCTTTCGATTTTGCGGTGGATAGACCTGGTCCAGACCGCTGCCGAGAACGGCAATCGTACGTCCACCCCCTTCGATGGCCGCCTGATGGGCGACCGTGTCCACACCCAGGGCAAGCCCGCTGACCACAGTGACCCCGGCGCGGGCAAGCTCTTGAGCAAGACGATGGGCGACCTCACGGCCATATGCGCTGGCGCGCCGTGTGCCAACCACGGCAACCGACCAGTCGTCGGACGGTTCCAGGTGGCCACGCACATAGAGCAGTGGGGGTGGGCCATCCACTTCGCGCAGATTGGCGGGATACTCCTTGTCTGCCCAAGTGATGACATCAATTCCCGCCCGCTCGACACGCATCAATTCATCTGCGGGGTCGATCTGGGTGCGCGCACGGAGCAGGCTTTCCAGGCTACGTTTGTCAAGCCCCGCGGACTGGAGTTGCCAGAGTGGCGCGGTCCATGCATCCACGATTGAACCACAGACATCGATCAAGGCAGTCAGCCGAGCAGGGCCGATTCCAGAGACCTTGTTGAAGGCGATCCAATAGGCTTTTTCGTTCACGCTGTTTGCCTGCGCGTCGGGTGGTTGGAGTGAGGGGTGCGGTTGAAACCAGGTGCGAGAATACTTCAAGTGAGCAACCGTTGTCAAGGATTGAAGCAACGTCCAACGATGTGGGTCTGGGTTGAGCCGAGTGAGAAATGACACCCACAGGTATCACTCGGTGAACGGAAAATCGGCCCCGTTTGCCCCGCTGTGGAAGGATTCCGCAGACGGAAGCAGCCCTTGTAC